>JAYEHE010000357.1:0-9666 GCA_034659415.1 Candidatus Zixiibacteriota bacterium
CTTTAGTGTTAATAAATTCTTTCTGCCAATCTTCAATAATGATTTTTTGGCCAGATTTTTTAACGGTCACTTTTTATTTTTCTCACCAGTTTAACTGACCCATTATTTCAATTGGGATGGTTACAGCAAAGCTCCCGCGACCGACTTTGGTTATTTTTCTGATGTTTTTCTCCTTGAGGGGTCTTCTGGACATGGTTTTGGTAAGTAATTAATTACGTAAAGAGGGGAGTTCACTTATAGTACAAAGTTCCATCCAATAATTTAATGAGGCTAAAAACCTACTTTATTCTACTCGGGTTAATATTTTTTACAAAGAACTATTAAGAAATTTAAAAGGGATTTTGAAGATGAAATCTGATCATGAGATAATCAAAGCGTGTAAAGACAAATTAAATAAATTATCCCTTTTTCAAAAAAAGTTGTAACAACGCTTGTATTGAGTCTGTTATTAATTCAGGATGGTGTTTAATATATATAAAAAATTTCCCAAATCCCTTTTTCGCCTTTACAAACTTTTTATCTTTTAGATGTTTATCAAAATTCTGTAAATATTTTCTTGCCTGACCATCTGAATCAGCAATCGCATTTTCTATCAACTTATACTGCTTTTTAGCTACATGGTCTTTTATATGAAAACTTCCCGTATTAATAACGTTTCCGATCACTGAAAGCTTAGCTCTTACATCAACCCGAACATCACCTATATTTTGAAAATCACCACCAATATTTACACTACCCCCACCCCCAAATTTTGCGGTCGTTCCTTTTGTGTTTTGAATACTTTTCGGCGAGATAATAAATGTCATATCTATTTTCTAAATTAACTTGTTAGATTAGGGTGGGTAGTAATTGGCTCCGCTTAGTGGATAGTATTAGGACTATCTTAAGGCAATCAAATAATTGCTATTACTTTCCAGATTTTCTAAAAACTATTTGCACCGAGCAGAGAATTCAGACTCCTTCACCTCTTCCGCGCTTTTAATTATGGTATTTTTACTATCTATCTCAAATGAAATTCTATAAAAATGCCACCTGTGCAATAAGTTATTTATTCCCTTTGATGCATAAGCAAAATATTTTTCAGTTTTTCCATTATGCAATATTTCAAATTTAATTTTATACATAGAATCTTTTCTACTAGTAACAAGTTCTCGTTCAAAAATTCTTATAACCACATCTTCTTTCCCGATATCATAAAGATTAGTCGCTCCTTTGATAATTGTTTTGGAAACTTTCGGTTTTATGTAGCCAATGTCTTTTTTCAATATAATTCTTTTGGAGGCTTCTTTTGCAAATCCATCAACCTTTTTAGTAGCTGTATTCGATTTGCCTTGAATCCATTTTGGTTTGCAAGAAAAATTTACAGAACTTTTGAGCCTAATCACATCTCTTATTAAATCTATATTTTTTGCATGTATTCCGTCATTATTAATCCATCCGTTGGTTCTAAGTACTTCTCCATATTTATATCTATTAAGTGTATAATTTGAATCTGACCATATATCAACCTCATTAACATTGTCCCTTTTTAACTCTAAAGCATTTTTTTTGACCCATTCTAGCGCTTGAATAAGGGCTCGCATCTCCATTCGATTATTTGTTGTATTGTCATAACCTTCTTGAAAAATAACAACAAGCTCGTCAATGCTGTCTGGCATCTCTAAAATCCCAGCAATTCCACCTGAACCTCCTGGGTTTCTTGGGCAGGAACCATCTATATATATATGTGCAACATAAAGATTCATAAAATATTTATAAATTTGACGGTTTTAATAATATTTAAAATACTCAGAGACAGTAGATATTATTATCAGCTCCTTATTTGCCAGATTCAATAATTTTAATTTCCTTTCTTGTTAACCCATAGAGTTTATAAACAAGCTGATCGATTTGTTTTTCATATTTTTTGACCCTTTCTTTTTCTTTAGAATTTTCTGAATAATCATCGGATTTGGTAATTGCCAAAATTTTATCAACAATTTCAATAAATGGTTTTTGATCTTCTTCTAATATTTTTTTAATTGGAATATTATTAATTCCCTTTATTCTAATTTGTGGCTGTTTTTTATAGCCAGTTTTAATAATTTTATTATTTCTTGCGTACCATGTAATATACTTCGAATTTAGTATTCCAATTAAAAATTTTAACGACATATTTTTATCTTTTTGTTTTATTGAAAAAGCAGAATATTCCGCGACACAACAATCGTCAGAGTAGGATGCCGTGATTGAATCTGATGATTGTCTAACTATTATCTTTTCTGAACATATGTAATTTTTATACTTAGGAATAGCAATATTACATTTTGGAACCTTTTTATTAATTTGATATCCTAAATCTTCATCAAAATTCAAAAAGTATTCGTGCTTTAATCTCGAATACCTATAAAAATCGACACCCCTTAGACTAATTACAGGATAATAATTATCAGTAAGTTTTTCTTTAGCATAAAACAGGTTTTTTATATCAACACCGTTATAACTTCTTTCGCCACCTATTCCTATTTGAACACCAGTCACAGTATCGAATATCGAAACTAATGGAACAATATTATCAATGAAACTTTCTTTTTTGTCAGTAAATAAGTCGTAATTTTTATTTTTATTAACAGTATCTTGAATTGTTTCTGTGTATATCAATTTCTCAGCATCACTAAAATTTTTATAAAACTTAAACGAATGCTCTATGCTAGAAACTTCATTTTTAAATGATAGCAACACTTGATCACTGTTGACATTTTCAAAGACAGATATTTTATCTACAAAATAAAGGATTGATGAATTTTCTATAATGTATTTTCTTATAAATCTATAAGGTAATTCAATGAAATTAGCATCGATAATAAAAGATATAATTCCACCATGCGAAGATAAGGAAAGGGCTTTTTCCATAAAAAACATAACCGTGTTTAATCTACCTGGAATTTTTTTATTAGTGAAATTATAAGTTTTACGCAAAAATTTCAACTCATCCTTGTATTTATCTAATTGCGACTGTCTTGAATAAAATGATATATATGGAGGATTTCCAATTACAATATCAAACCCACCATTTCGATACACAGCTGGAAAAAAATATCTGGTATCAAAAAAACCAACCAGCTTATTTTCAAATATATTTTTGTAACTATCCCAAAGATCAATGAGTCGTACGCGCTCATTAATACTTTTAGCCTGTTTTTCCTTGTAATGCTTTATTGATTTTGGGTCATGGCAAAGACCAGTATTATTAATTATGCTTTCGAGTTCCTTCTTTGTTTTATCGCTTATCAATTGTTGTAGTTTTCGTGCTGTTTCTAATTTATGTAACTGATCGACCGGCGCAAAGTATTCATCAATAAGTTCACCTAAAGCATCTGCAAACTCATCACCAAATAATGGACCTTCGTGAACTGGAGGTTTAATAAGCGTATTAGCACAGACAAATTTAAAATCAAGGTTTGGTAATGGTTCAATGCCTCTATTTGGGGCATTGTCATCAACTTGTTGATCAACGATTAGCGTTAGGAAACATCTCAGGCGTGAAATATCTATGGCAATGGGCTGAATATCCACTCCGTGAATGCACTCCCGAATTACTCCAAGTTTTCGTACATAAGTAAGACTATGTTTTTGAAGCTGTCTGCGCATTTCAGGAGGAATCTTGCTTGAATAAATTGAACATTCCGGGTCAAGAACTCCAAGTATATGTACCAATCTCTGAAGAACACCAATTGGGAAAGCGCCTGAACCACAAGCGGGATCTAAAACTGTAGTATCGTGAATCGCCTCAACAAGCAGTTTTCTCTCTTGCTGGTCAATTGGATGAGATAAATCGTCGTCTAGATCATAAGACGAAAGAGCGCGTAGCTTCGCTTCGGAAATATTGGTTTTTGTTTTGAAGTGCGCAATAAGTGATTCCTCTACCATAAAATCCACAATTTCACGAGGAGTGTAGAAACTGCCCGTTGATTTGCGCGCGCTGGCACCTGTTTCTGGATTCACTTCTGCCAAAAGGTTTTCAAAAATACGGCCTAGCATTTCTGGATCAATTGAAAGTTCAGTATCAATTGAAGTATTTTCGTCAATGGTGAAATTGTACTCCTCGAAAATTTGGAACAATTCGGAAAACCAAATATCCGGAACATTCACGACTCCGCGTTGCTCACTCATTCCTGTAGTTTTATTGAACTTGTGACTATCTTCTGTATGATCTTGGAATAAACCACCATTTAGAAAAGGGATTTTCTCAAAAAATTCTGAATAAGAAAAAAATGTTGGTCGAGAAGGCTGTGGTTTATTTAACACTTCAAAGAAAAGTGGTACACAGATCGAATGATAATAGTCACCAATTGTTTTTACAGCAGAAACAGAAAGAATTTTAGACGGTATGAGAGGATTGCCTAAATGCCCTTTCTTTTGTTTTAAAAACCAACAAAAAACTAGTCGGCCAATGAGACGAATGGCAAAATTTGCATTGACAGCATCGTCTGTACTCTCAATCCTAAGAGTCCGCTTATAGACCATTGCTTTTCTGCCTTCACCCCGCGTACCTCCAACAAGTTTTGAATATTGGGTTGCTATTTGAGTAAAAAATTCCTTACTAACTACCGCCAAAGAAAATTTATTTTCTAAATCAGTTATTGAATCAATAGTTCCTTGAAGCATTTTTGATGGCGTTGCTACTTTTGCATTTGGTCCCAAAACATAGGAGAAACGATGCGGGTTTGATGTGGTTTCCTTTATCCCATCTTTTGTTCTCGTAACTTTAGTGGTGATAAGAGAGAGGCGCCATTCCGAAGAATCATCTGAAATATAGGCAACCAAAGCATTAGACCGCGCATGGTTTTTGAGTACCGCATAAGTATTCTTTGTAATTTCTACACGAGCGTGAAGAGATGACTCGAGCTTGGCTACAAAAACAACTAAATCCAAATTATTTCTACTAGTTTCAGCGATTTGTTGGATTGATTTAAAGCCAGTGCGAGTTTCGGATCGTTTTTTATTGAAAGAAAGACTCAGAATAATGCCTTGTATAAATCCCTCAAAAGCTTCTTTGTTGTATTTTTTTGTAAGAATAGAATTTATCATATGCGGTGCTCTTGGGTGAATAAAAGAAGATTTGATGATTTTGCTTCATTGCTTTGTCTATCTAGGCTAACCCTGACCTGCCGTTCTGGTGCTATTTTAATAATAGCTTCGACTAATTGATCTTCGGACAAATCAGTATTTTTTTTTGGCAGTCTAATTATTGCTTTGAGTTGCCCTTCCGAAAGGTCGTCAAGATCACTGACAACTTGTATCAAATCATCGCAATAGTTTTGATATTGGGATTCCTGAACACTTCGCAATATATTCACAACGTCTGTCCGATTTTTTGACATTCGCCCCATCGGTGGCTTCTCAAAAAGTTTTTCTTTTATCGTATTAAAAACAATTCCAAATTGATCATCAGTTTTTTCGCCAACTTCATCTTGTTTTGCCACAAAATGACGTAATACTTTTTCTGCATCAACTAAATCAGCCTGTCCGCTGATTTCAAAAGCGTAAATTTTATTTTCTCCACGAATACCAACACCAACTCCTGCTTGAATCTGCCGATTTTTTCTAATAATTCTGGCTCGCATTGGTATTTTTTTTGCGAGTTCGATAGTTTCGGTATTTCTCTTTGCTTGCTCATATGCTTCTCGGTGAATGGTATCCCAACTTTCTTCCTCGGTTGTCGCCTTTCTGAATTCATCAATAAAAAAAGATTCCGGAGTCTCATCTTCTGTGAGAGTTCGTGAGTCATTGCCTACTACAGAATTAAAAATTTGCATCTTTAATGTCGATACTCCTCTAATATTTGTTTCCTTCTCTCCGTGTTCGGTAGGGAAATAGTTATCAATAAAAAGTTCATTAAACATTTTTTTGTCTATTCGGTTTATTCGACCTATTCGCTGTATTACGCGTGTTGGATTATATGGAATATCATAGTTAATGATTCGTCCCGCTCTATTTAAATTAACGCCTTCACTTAAGGCGTCAGTCGCAACAAGAATACTAAAATTTTTAGACTGGTTATCAACTGGAATCCCAGCGTCGAAATTCTCTCTGACTATTTTGCGATCACTCTTACTATTTTTCCCAGTATAAACAAAGGTAGAAATCCCTGCTTCCTGAAGGGCTTCACCTACATAAACGACAGTATCTGCATACATACTGAAAACAGCAATTTTTCGATCTGGATCCTTGATTAGATGTTCTTGAATATCTAAAATAAGTTGCTTCAATTTGGGATCCGGTATTAATAAAAACGGTGATTGCGAACCAAACCATTTTTCGTAAATATCTGAAAGCACGCTAACGTCATGTTTAAGTTCAGGTACAAATTTGTCATTGAGATCCTCAAGTTTAACAAAAACAATCTTTTTATTATTTGTAACTCCAGTATTTGCAAATTCAGCTTGTTCTTCCGAATTAATCTCCTCTGCATCTTCTTCCGGCATCTCATCCGGTGACGGAATATAGGTTTTCTTGGAAATCGGTACTAATTGTTTTTTTTCTACCCAATCAAGAATTTTTTGATGTGAATCAATGAATTTTTTAAGAGTACTCTGAAATGCGACTCTTGAACTTTCAAAACGCATTACCAAAAGTTTACGCATAAAAGAGGCTACGTTCATTTGAGCCGTTCTAATATCCTCTAATTCCGGATACTTTTTAGAAAAATCAGCAATATCTAATGCATAGGTCGTTGGCATATACCTCGCACCTGTTAAACCGCCCACGATTTTAGAATCTGGCACAATTCGTCTTATAGTCTCCAGATATATGTTGGTAAATTCACCCAATTTATACTCCCGAATAATTGGATCATTCATCTTTGAAAATTCGATTTTTTGAGCTTTCAAATCCTCTCGGTATCGAGTAATTTTTTCAAGATCTATCCTCGAACGTCTAATTATAATAGGCTCGAGTAATTGTCGAAGTTCAGAGGCAATAGCATCGCGCTTAATATCCAATTCTTTGCGTTGTTCTATAGTTATAGCACCTTTTGCTTGAAATCGTCGCAGTATTTTATATCTATTCGCAAGGTCTGCAAACTTCGCTGATAAATTTTCTACAGTTCGAAGTGTGGCAGCGCCGGGAGTTTGAAAAAGTTTAATCAGGGCAAAAATATCACTCGGATCGTTATTGAAGGGTGTTGCTGATAGTATTAAAACTTTATTTCCACCATTACTGCGGGTTAACTGATGGAGTAGCTGATAGTTCTGTGTATCTTCATTCCTATATCGATGTGCTTCATCAAGAATAAATAATATAGACTCCGTAGAATTTTTATATTTATCATAGACCTCATCAATTTTACCAGCACTAAAAACCTTTGGTCCTCGAAGTTTAAATTCCTCAGCATAATCCTCCCACATTGGAACAAGATGCGGAGGAGCTATAATTATCGTTTTTAAATCCGGACAATTTACAGCAACAGTGGTGGCTATAATACTCTTTCCAAGACCGACAACATCTGCAATAATAGCGCCATCATAATTTTTCAATTTTTCAATTGCCATCTTTACTGCGTCTATCTGATATGAAAGATCCAAATATTGTCCTCGTGTAACCTGCGATGCGCTAGTTGCATCAATTTTGTATTCAGCGCCAAATATTTCATTGAGAAGTCGAACATACATGAGATATGGTGTCGGAACCACATTCATCCAAAGCTCATCTTTAAATTTTCTCAAAAACATGTCTGATTTCCCTTTTTCTTGAATGACAATATTGCGAGCATCAGACCATCGCTCAGAAAATTTATTTGAATATTCTTTATACTTTTCTTCTGAATCAAACGTTTCGTTTATTTCCTGTTGCCCAACTAAGCCATTATAAGTAAAATTGCTAGAACCCATGAAAACTTTGCCGGCATTTTTATTATGGATTACATAACATTTCCCGTGTGCTTGTGTCTCAGTCATTTTAATTTCAAGAGAACCATCTTCGAGTTTTCTTTCAAGAATTGAGTATGATTCCTGAGATTCCGGTGCGTCAAATATTGACGTCTGGTTTGCAAGTTTCTTGATGCCTTCGCCAAAAGCTCTAACTCTTTCTTGTTTTGATAATGGAACGCTTCTGGGCTGGAACGGATCTAAGTTTACCGATGATTTTTTCATCGATTCCGTTATTAAAGTCGGTATGGCTTCCGGGTCAATATAAGAACCAACCAAGATTCGTACTTGAAGTTTATCTAGTTTTTTTGACAAAAGTTCAAATCCGCAAAGATAAAAATATCCAACTTCAATATCTAGTCCTATCGTGTCAGCTCCTATCGCATTAGATATGGCCTTATATAAATTATGATGATTTTGATTATCGATAATTTGATTATTTATTGTCATAATTTTATTTCATTGGCTTATCAGGCGACGCACTTAAAGCATCTACAATTTTTTAAACGGTTTTTATTCGAGGATCAAGTGTTGCCCTTACTTCTCTTTTCGTAATTGTATGAAAGGCAATGATGTAAGTAATTAATTACGTAATTCTTTTTCTCTATTTCCCTCCCCATTAAGCCACTTTCTACCCATTTAATCAAGCCAAATAGTATGTTTGGGATAATTGTACTGATATATTTCTTTACGCAATTTTACCGAGCGCCATTCGCTTAATCGTTCCAGCTACCTTAAAAACTAAGGGATAGTTTATTTCTTTTGCATCATTGCTATCTATCAGCCAATTTGCCATGTATGCTTCTGAGTTTTTTTCCATACCCCAACAGGAAAATACTATCCAAGCAGTTAATTCGGCTTCAAGCTCTTTAATATTATCATCAATAGACTCTCTACCACTCGGAGCTATTTTTTTGTGACGGACGTTGACCTTAGATGAAAATAAACTCATCTGCACTGGTATCTCAATTTTTATTTCTCCCAAATGCCCAAGCAAATGATGAGCCAACTCATGGCATAATACTCCATAAGTTTCTTTTATATTGATTCCATTTTGATATTTAGGATGTAGTTCAATTTTACGTAAGTTATTATTTATATTTTTTCCAGCATATCCGAAAGTCTGTAGACCCTCTTTAAATATATACTGTTCTTTTTTACCAATACGATAATCTATCCCAACATTCTTACAGTTATTGGCTGTGTTCAAATAAATACTTTCGTGAAAATATCCTTCTTTTTCTTTCCACCAAAACAAATTTTTTTTATCTAGAGATTTTCCCTTGGTATCCTTAATATCATATACGAACATAACGGGACCAAATGGAACTAATACGATCAATGGTTGCGCATCATCTTTTACTTTTCTTCCAAATTTATTCTTCCATTGCTTAGCTGTTGCATAATAAAAACAATTACAATTTTGAATGAATACGAGAGAGTCATTTAAAGGGGATTGTTTTGGTACTCGTTTAATAAATTTTAAGAAATTTGCAAATTTCTTTTTCTTTTTTAATCTAACAATTCTTCTGAAAAAATCATTAACATCAACATCTATTTTTTTAGGTTTTGGAGGCATTCAGATTCTATTAATCTATGTTATTTTAGAATTGTTTTTGGAAGTGGGGTTACTGGTAAGTAATTAATTACGTAATTCTTTTAAGAAAGAATGCAGCAGGGGAGTATAACCCTAATTATTTTCATTTAATCTTCTCCCTAACTCTATCCTTAAAATTATCTAAAAGTATAATATAGTTGT
>JAYEHE010000358.1:0-9659 GCA_034659415.1 Candidatus Zixiibacteriota bacterium
TAAAAGAAGCTATTGATTCTGGGGCGGACAGACTCCTTCTGGACAATCAATCTATTGAATCACTAAAAAAATTAGTTACTATTGCCAAAAAAATAAATAGTGCAGTAAAATTGGAAGCATCCGGAAATGTGTCTTTGGAAAATGTAAAAGCTATTTCAGAAACCGGAGTTGATTTTATCTCAATAGGAGCAATAACTCACTCTGCACCATGTGCTGATTTTAGTTTGAAAGCCAAATAAAAAAATGAGCCTTCAAATAAATCACGACCAATTGGCTGATAAAATTCTTCTTTATACAAGATCTAAACCTCAAGAATTCTTCTCAATTCAAACATTATCAAAATTATTCAAGTCAAATTTATCAGACATAATAACAGCTTATAACATTCTTGTAACTTATGGATATATTTTTGATAAAAATAAAAATGATGAGTTAAAATTCATTTCTGCCCCGGATACATTAAGTTCAACGGAAGTAGGATATAATTTAAAAACAAAATTCATTGGACAAACCTGCTACTCTTATAATAAAGTTAAATCTACCAATGATATTGCCTCAGACTTTGCTGAACAAAATGCTCCTGAGGGAACTCTCATTACAGCCGATGAACAAACCAAAGGACGTGGCAGGCTGGGACGTGTTTGGCATTCTTCGTCTGGCACCGGAATTTATCTCTCTCTTATTTTAAGACCTAAATTTTCACCTGAAGAAGCGCCGGGGGTTTCATTGATAGTTGCCCTTTCTTTGGCTGAAACAATCAATGATATTATTCATGATAAGGTGAAAATTAAATGGCCCAATGATGTTTTAATATCCGGCAAAAAAACTGCCGGGATATTATCAGAGCTATCTGCTGAAAAAAATAAAATTAATTTTCTTATTATCGGGGTTGGTATCAATATCAATCAAACATCTGCTAACTTCCCTGATGATATTAAAAATCTCGCTACATCAATAAGAATATCAGCCGGAATAAAAATTAGCAGAGTGAAATTATTACAACAATTTTTAACAAAATTAGAAAAAGAATACCTGCTCTACCAAAAACACTCTTTGAAAAAATCACATAAAAGACTGCTTCAGTATTCATCTCTGTTAAATAAAGAAATCACTCTCCTCTCAGGGAAAGAAAAAATTACCGGAACGGTAATAGATATCAATACCGAAGGAGCAATAGTTATAAAAATTGGTGATAAAATCAAAGCTTTCTCAAGCGGTGAAGTAACAATATTTAAATGAATCCAGAGCCTATTTAAATATTTTTCCGTTTATCAGATAAAATTAAGAATTAAATATAAACGGTTCAATTGAAAATTGTTATTTAGTTTTTGTCCTTTTAATCGCTGTAACTAAGATTGGTATTAAAATTATTTGAATAATAATTCCGGGAATACCGGTTACAACAGCTCCACCAATAGCAAAAAATTCAGCTATATTATAAGGCAAATCAATAAACATGCCCAATAAATACAAACTCAGACCAAAAAACAGGCGTCCAATAATCATTGATATAATCAAAGAAATATAAATATTAAAATTTAATTTATAATAAGTTAAGCCGGCAATAAATCCGTAAATCGGCAACTCCACAGACATTAAAGGTACAGCATATGTTGGCGGCATACCTGTTAAAAGGTGCGAAATCACAGGAGCCAAAAGCCCTACCACCAAACCGCTATAAGGACCAATCAAAAAACCGGCTAATAATACTGGAATATGCATTGGCAAAAAGATTCTTCCGGCAATGCCAAAAGCATGAAAAGCAATCGGCAATAAGATTGCTATTGCAAGATATAAAGCTGTATGGGCAATGAATTTTGTTTTGGATATTAAAGGAGACAAAGTAATTAACTCTATTTAGAGTTTATAACATGAGTGATATATAATCCAGGTTTATCTTCGATACAAACATTGACAAATTCGCTAACATCAAACATCTGTTTTAATTTTTCTTTAGGAGGAATCTCATCATGTTCGACAGCACCACCAATTTTTCGATGAACTTCGGCAACGTCTTTTGATGATTCAAGATGAATGATATAAAATTTTGCTCCATTTTTTAGAACTCGATGAATTTCCTCTATTGCTTTTTGTTTGTCTGAAAAATGAGGAAAAGCATTAAAAGCAAAAGCCATTTCAAAGCTATTGTCTTCAAACGGAAGATTAATAGCGTCAGCATCGACAACAAAAATATTGTCAAAAGGAAAGTTCCGGTGGGCTTTTTCAGCCATTTCAATAGAAAAATCAACACCGGTTACAGAACCGGATCGGGTTATTCTGCGTCTTAATAAATCAAAAAGGACTCCGGTACCACAACCTAAATCTAAAATATCAATTCCTTCTTTGATTTCAATCTTACTAATTATATTAGACAACCGCTCCAAATCTTCAGCAGTGTACATCAAATCCCACTCAACGGCTAATTTGTCAAAAAATTCTTGATGTTTGTCGTGCATAATGAATAAATTTAATTTTCTAATGTATAAAGTCAAGTTATTTAATCCCATATATGAGTTATTTCTAATTCCATAGAGGAAAAGTGATTTAATATTAGAGGATTTTTCTTTAAATTACAGTATTAATTGATTATACTATTGGTTGCATTAAATTTGGAGTTTAGATTTTTATGGCAAATAAGACTGAAAATAATAAATTTTTATTTATAAAAGGTGCCAGGGAGCATAACTTAAAAAATATCGATGTCAAAATCCCAAGAAACAGCCTGACTGTTATAACGGGATTGTCAGGCTCCGGTAAAAGTTCACTTGCGTTTGACACAATCTATGCCGAGGGTCAACGTCGGTATGTTGAATCTCTTTCTTCTTATGCTCGTCAATTTTTAGGATTGATGGAAAAACCGGATGTTGATTTTATCGAGGGTTTATCTCCTGCAATCTCAATTGAACAAAAAGGACCGCCTAAAAACCCCCGCTCAACAGTTGGGACAGTTACTGAAATTTATGATTATTTAAGATTACTTTTTGCCAGAATTGGCGTTCCGCATTGTATTAAATGTAATCAACCTATTACTCAACAAACAGTTGAACAAATTGTAGATTCCGTTTTAACATTTGATGAAGGGCTAAGATTGATGGTATTGGCACCGTTGGTTAGCGGTAAAAAGGGTGAGCATAAAGAAATTATTAACGAGGCTGTTCGAGAAGGATTTGTACGGTTAAGAATTGACGGAGAGATAGTTGAATCAGATTCAGAGATTAAACTTGAAAAGAAAAAGAAGCATTCTATCGAAGCTGTAGTTGACCGATTAATTGTTAAAGCAAAATCAAAAAAAAGACTAGCAGATTCTGTTGAAACTGCCTTAAAAATAGCTAATGGTACTGTTCTAATTAATATCAAAAATAAAGACCTTCTCTTCTCGGAACAGTTCGCCTGTCTAAATTGCCATATTAGTTACGACGAACCAAGCCCAAGACTTTTTTCATTCAATTCTCCATTTGGTGCCTGTAAAACATGTGACGGGTTAGGTCAAAAAATGGAAATTGATCCCGAATTGGTTATTCCAAATAAAGAATTATCCATTACAGGAGGAGCTATTAAACCCTGGGGCGGTGCTGATATGTCTAATTGGTATCGTTATATGGTTAAGGGGGTAGCACGACATTATGAATTTAAATTAACTACACCGTTCAAGAGACTCCCAAAAAAAATTCAGGATGTCATTATTTACGGCTCAGGCAAAGAAGAAATAAGTTTTGAATATGAACATACTTCCGGTAAAGGAAGAGGTTCCGGTATATATCGCTCAACTTTTGAGGGAGTTATCCCCCACCTTGAGCGACGGTACAAGCAAACAGAATCAAGTGGAGTTCGTAACTGGATTGAAAACTATATGTCAATTTCACCATGCCCATCTTGTAATGGTGCCAGATTAAGACCGGAAGCGTTGTCGGTTGTAATTGCACGGGAAACAATAGACAGCATAACGGAAATGTCTATAAAACAGGTGAATCAGTTTTTCAAAAAAATAAATCTGACCAAAAGACAAAAGCTAATTGGTAAGCAGATTCTAAAAGAGATAAGCGAAAGACTTGGGTTTTTATGTAATGTCGGTCTTGATTATCTTACTTTAAACCGTGCGGCTCAAACCCTTTCGGGCGGAGAAGCACAAAGAATAAGACTCGCTACCCAGATTGGTTCAAGATTAGTTGGTGTCCTATATATTCTGGATGAACCTTCAATTGGATTGCATCAAAGAGATAACAAAAAGCTCATGGATACTCTTTTGGAATTAAAAGACCTTGGCAATACAGTAATTGTTGTTGAACATGACAGGGAAACAATCGAAGAAGCGGATTTTGTAATTGATTTGGGACCGGGTGCGGGAATCCATGGTGGAAAAATAGTTGCCAGCGGAACACCCGAAGTTATCAAAAAAAGTAGTAGGTCAATCACCGGACAATATCTTGCCAACAAAAGAGAAATTGAAACACCGAGGAAACGACGGAAACAAAATGGTAAATCTATAAGGCTGTTTGAAGCATCAGGAAACAACCTAAAAAAAGTAGATATAGAAATTCCACTGGCTAATTTAGTGGTCGTTACCGGTGTCTCCGGTTCCGGAAAATCAACTTTGATAAATGAAACACTTTATAGAATTTTAGCCCGTCATTTTTATAACAGCCGCAAAGCACCGTTGACTCACAGAAAAATCGAAGGCTTGGAAAATATTGACAAGGTAATTGATATCGACCAATCACCAATTGGACGTACGCCTCGCTCTAATCCTGCTACTTATACCGGCGTTTTTACTCATGTTAGAGATCTCTTTTCCACTCTTCCGGAATCCAAAGCAAGAGGATATATGCCTGGGCGTTTCTCTTTTAATGTCAAGGGTGGGCGATGCGAAGCCTGTGAAGGGGATGGTATTATTAAAATTGAGATGCATTTCCTCCCTGATGTTTATGTTCCCTGCGAAATTTGTAAAGGGAAAAGATACAATCGGGAAACACTCGAAGTAACTTTTAAAGGGAAAAACATTGCTGACATATTGGATATGACTGTTGAAGAAGCTCTATACTTTTTTGAAAATATCCCCAGAATAAAAAAGAAATTGCTTACACTATTTAATGTCGGTTTGGGATATATACATCTTGGACAGCAAGCTACTACTTTATCAGGTGGCGAGGCGCAAAGGGTTAAACTGGCTACAGAATTATCAAAAATTGCCACCGGACGAACAATGTATATTCTGGACGAACCAACTACCGGACTTCATTTTGAAGACATCAGGCTTTTATTAAAGGTCTTAAACGAACTTGTTGACAAGGGAAACACTGTTGTAGTAATTGAACATAATCTTGATATTGTTAAAACTGCAGACTGGATTATTGATATTGGTCCCGAAGGTGGGGACGAGGGAGGAGAAATACTTGCCAGCGGAACTCCTGAAGATGTTTCCAAAATAAAACGATCATACACCGGAAAATACTTAAAAGAAATTCTCAATGGAAAGAAATACTAACAAATGCCAGAACTTCCCGAAGTTGAAACCGTTGTCCGTGGATTAAGAAAAACTATCAAGGGTAAAATTATTAAGAGAGTGACCCTTAATAACACGCCTAAATCTACAATCCTTTTGGGTAAATCCTTTGGTGAAAAACAATTTGGCAAAGTTTTAAGAAATAAAACTATAAAGAATATTAACAGACGAGGCAAAAATATTCTTATCGAGCTTTCAAATGATTTAACTCTCTGGGCACATCTAAAAATGACCGGCCACTTTTTCTTTTTGGATAAAAAAGAACCAATCGACAAACATGACTTGGTTATATTTGATTTTAGAAATGACTCAAAAAACTTGAGATTTAATGATTACCGCAGATTCGGAAGACTTCGCTTATTTAAAAATAACGAACTTTGGGAACAAAAAGGACTGAAAGAATTGGGTGAAGAACCGCTTGAAATACCAGTAGAAAATTTTATTAAGTTGTTTAAAAATTCCAAGCGGATGATAAAACCGGCTCTATTGGATCAATCATTTTTAGCCGGATTGGGAAATATCTATACTGATGAAACCTTGTATCAATGCAAAATCCACCCCAAACGGATTACTTCAACAATTTCAAAAAAGAAACTAAAAGAATTACATGCAACTATTCAAAAGATGTTAAAATTTTCTATTTCCAAAATGGGAACATCGGTTGATAGTTTTTCCAGCGTCAACGGCAAACCTGGGCAGTACCAAAAATATCTCAAAGCATACAACAACGAAGGTGAACCGTGCCAATTTTGTAACAGAAAAATTAAACGGGAAAAAATCGGTTCTCGCTCCGCACATTTTTGCCCCCGCTGTCAAAGGTTATAAGTATAATAAATTATTTTATTACAAATATTTTATTTATCATTGTTGTTAAATCAACAATATTAATCATCCCGTCATGGTTCACATCAGCAACTTGAATGTTTTGAATTCGATAACCCTGAAAAAGATAATCAATCATCATGGTCAAATCCAATATATCAACATTGTTATCATTATTAATATCGCCGGACATGTGTCCAATAAGAGTCAGTGGAGTTTCTTTGATAAAAGCAGTGCCGTTTTCCGTAATACCACTGACAGTAATGTAAGTTGTAACTGTATCAAATATCGGTTGTAACGGTTCTATAAATTCCTGTATATCATAATAAAATATTCCCGCCTCGCCGGTAAAACCCATCACCCAGTCACTCACACTTAAAGAATCATAATTCTTTCTGCCATTAATTTTTACGCTGTTCCAATCAATATCTGAACCATGCATACGTTGACTATATCCAAGTTTGATATAAATTGTATGGTCTGTTTCCTCAACAGTATTTAATTCAAACAATTCAATTATTTTCGGATTTGATAAAGTGCGTAAATTGTCATACTCGGGATAAGTTGTCTGCATAACTTCTTTCAAATTAGCAACAGATAATAATCTATTATCTCCCAGTCCGGCGGCAACTTTTATCAAAACATATTGGCTGTCACCAGGTGCAAAATCAAAAGGTCCAACAGAACCTAACATTCTTTTATCATAAGGGTAATCATCAACCTCGCCAATATTTTGAACAGGGTCGCCAGTATATTCAAATTTGGAGCCGTTATTCAAAGATGTACCATCCCGTTTTAATCCTCTTAACATATTATAACATTCGCCGACATTAGTTGGTGAATCCCCGTTGATATATTGTCTAAATGACATTATGTCTGAATTAGTAAATCCATTTATTGGTGAATCCCCAAACCATCCAATATCGTACGGATCAGATGGTGTTAAAATACCTCTGACAAATTTAAAACCCATCGCTGGAGGAAGCGTACCATAATAATAATCATTGTTATTGGAATTATACATATATCCAATGCCAAGGGCAGTATCACAACCGACTAAGTCATCACCTGCATATCCAATATCAGGGTCAAACCACATAGTAAAATAGCAGTCTCTTAAATCTTTATTACCCTTGTTGTAAAATTTGTACTCCATAAATACAGTCTGGCTAATTGGATGGCTTTCTGATACCAGTTCCGGAACCGGAATTTTAAAAAAGAAAGTATCCGGTTCATACCCTTTGAAGGTTCTAATTCTAAACACAGAACCAAGTTCCGGCATGTCCTGATTAAATGGCGGTGCAACCCCGCCAGTGGCATTGATAAGCACCATTTTATCCATTACAGGAGATGAATTTATGCCTGAATAAGTTTCCGAATTATAACGAATCTGAAGCATCTCTTCATAATAACCCTGTTCACCCGAAGTAGTATCGTTTGGTATTCTCCAATAAAACTGATCTGTAAAGGCTTCATCCGCTCCGGGAAGTGCCGAATGTTCGCACCCGGCAGGACCACATCCGGTTGACGGAGAGCCATAGGATGATAAATCAAATATTCCATTACCATCATCTTCTACCCAGACAACACACCGAACGTCATCGGATTCATCCTTAGGTGTATTTATTCCTATACGCCACAATTCAAATGGTACCCACATGGAAGTGCCGGTTGTAATGTCATATGCATAACTACCATTTCCTGTGAAACGAATTTCCCAATCATACTTTCCAAGATTTGCCAATTGTGTGGAATCGTAATTATTCAGTGTTTGTTCGAGAAATTTTTCATACGATGCATAAGTAAGGTCATCTTCGTCATCTGCTAAATCAGCGGTATGGATCGCCCAGCGACCTTCTCCCTCTTGCTGTAAATTACTTAAACTTCGCGATGGAAACCCGACAGAGCTAATAGCGGCACCAAGAGGCGTTGACCAGGTATGAGTCATTGTTTTCGGAAACTCAAAAGAAGAAAACATCTTATAGGTCAGATAAACATCAATTTCAAATCCTTCAATAAGATGTATTGGTGACCCTTTGGTAAAGTCTGTTTGGTTCTCAAGAATTATCTCGCCGCTGTTCCTATTTACTAATGACCAACTTTCACCGGTAATGGAATCAACATCTACAATTACATCAAGAGTATCACCGTTAGCTTTATGTGGTTCTGTTATGTTGATATCAACCGTTAACTGAAGAGAACCTTCTTGGTCAACTTCAAAATAATATGAAAAATACAAGTTGTTGTCCCCCTGTTCATCATACACCCATGCGGTTTGTTGAATTTCAACACCAATTGGAGCTGATTGGCAATAATTTGAGTTATGTGCTTCTTCGTTAGCATCATTAAAAACAGTCCATGACATCTGTTTCCCCTTGACCAACGGATTGCCTTCGTTGTCAACAGGAGCACCCTGGTCTTCGGGCCAGTTTAAAAAATCTTCGTTAGGATTATTTTCCAGACTATCGCCGTATAATTTATAGACCTTAAATTCCGGCATGTCTTCCTGGAATGTATTATCACTCATAGGTCCCGGTACAAAATCACGTCTAAACTCCGCCAATGATACGAGCGTATCACCGCTATTATTATCAATACCGCTAATCCAAATCCCACCGGAATAAATACAAGTTTTCTGTTTTTTAAATCTTTGTGATTCAATGTACTCTATTGAGGTATAAGGGAAATACATTCCTGCAATATCATAAAAAGTATATTGTAAATCACGCGCTACTACTCCTACATTAGATATAAAAAACAGAATGTCATTAGCGTTGAGATAAACCGAGTTACCATTTACTTTTTCATATTCATCATTAATTAAAGAGCTATCTTCTGGTATTGCGGCATAAGAAAAGCCAAAACATATAGTTATTGCTACAAGCACTATTATTATTTTCAAAACTAATCCTCCAATTATTGAGGTTATAGAGAAGTATTGACTGACATTAAAAAATATATAAATTATTTTCTATTTGTCAATAATTTATATTAGCCAAATATAAATTATATACACTAAATTTTAATGAATAAAAAAACCGGCGAGAAAAATCTCGCCGGTTTGTATAAATCTAATGTAATCCAAAGTTACAGGGACTGTATCATAATCGAAACAACCATATCATACAGCTATTTAGAAACTTTGGGTAACGCGCATAATTGCCAAACGTCCGATTTCCGGAGCACCTATAAATTCAGTATGCTTGTTATCAAAAACATTCTGAACCGTTAATGACAGTCTGGTGTTAACCAAAAACTCATAATTAACATTCAAATCCACAACCTGAATTTGGTCTAGGCTGATAATTGAAACTGCCGCCGGAGCATCCAGAAGTTT
>JAYEHE010000359.1:0-30062 GCA_034659415.1 Candidatus Zixiibacteriota bacterium
GGCGGTTTAGTTCAACGAGTCAGTACCCGAAGACTTTCGGGTACATGACGTATAGTTGATGTTTGTTAATTGCTTGCAAATCAGTTTGTGATAATTGAAATCTAATGTACTCATTCTTTAACAAAAAACCCTGGCTTGGTCATAAAATCCCTAAATTATCCAAGGGGTTTTTGATCTGATCTATTCCCCGGGTAGTAATGTGAGTGTATATTTGAGTTGTCTTCGGACTGGAATGGCCAAGCAAACTCTGAATATAGCTTATCTAAATATGTTGCAGGAACAGCACGGTAGTTTATCACATCTTCAGGTCTCTGCCGGGGTTTCTTGTTGAGGTGCCGCAGGTCTTCCAGATATTGGTATTCCCAACCACTCTCTTCACAAAAGCTAACAAGTGCAGCTAATGAGTTCTCTGTATGGGCTATAGTCCACCATCGATTTTCTTGATCCCAGGCATACAAGGGAAGCGATTTTATTAACCTGACCAGTTCCTTTTCATACCTGAGAGTGCGTAAAAAACGGATATCCTGATCGTTCTTTTTCATTTTTAACAGGATAAATCGCTCTGTAATAGCCATCGATACAGCTTCTTTTCTGCTTTTCTTTTTTTTCTGGATCTTTCATATGCATATATTTTTGATATGGGAGGCTAACCGAATGATTTCGGGTTTTGCCTCTGTTTTCAATATATATGCATACCAAGGTGTATTATGGAAAATATTTCTTCACTATTTTTAGTAAATGGATCTAATAGAAATCTGGAAAAACCGAACTAAGGAGGACTATACCGCCAACAAAAAGTTCGTGGCAAAACTGGCGAAGTCAAAAGATAAAAAACGAGGCCTGCCAGTAGAACTGTCGAAAATAGTTTATCAATAACTTGTGATATGTTAATAGTTGTAAGTACATAGTTTGCTTATATGCTTATATTTTAATAGTTAAATTTATTTCACTATCTTTGTATTAACTTATTAGAATTTAATAGTTAGCATGCTTATGGCAGTACAACTACTTATATTTTAATACTTAAATTGAGAAAGATGGATGATTGGTTGTTTTTAACAGAACAGGAAATATTAAGAGAAATAGGTCACAGACTTAAGAAGATCAGGGTTCAACACAATCTTACTCAAAAGGATATGAGTGAAGAAGTTGGATTAAGTGTTTCAACAATTAGCCTAATAGAACAGGGGAAATCTACAACAGTTGAAAGTCTGATAAGGATTTTAATGAGATTGAATCGAATAAAAGATTTTGAATCGGTTTTTAGGGTGGGGGAAAACCTGGAGCTAAGAATGAAGTTTGAAAAAGCCAAGTTAAAATCAGAAAGAAAACGGGCATCTAAAAAAATTAAATAGCCATGATAGTAGAAGTGATGTTATACGGTAAATCACTAGGAACGGCAGAGTGGAGTGCTGACAAGGGAAGTTCTATCTTTCAGTATAATAGCGAAGTGATAAATAGCATCGAGCCTTCTCCAATTATAATGCCCACAGAAGAAAGGGTATTTGAAACGAACCGAGATCATATCAACTTTCACAATTTGCCTTATCTATTAGCTGATTCAATGCCTGATGATTTTGGTAATGCTATGATGAAAGAGTGGTTAAAACAAAGAGATTTGTCTATTGGTGATATTAACCCGGTTGACAGATTAACCTATGTTGGCAAAAGGGGAATGGGAGCATTGGAGTATAAGCCCGCTAATCATAAAGAAAATGATGATTACACCGTTGATGTTAGTGAACTATTAGAAGTTGCAAAAAAAGTTTTAGAAGGCAAGCAAGAAATTGCCTATGGTGATTTAGATAAAGAGAGTCTCACAGACATATTAAGAATAGGTACATCTGTAGGAGGAGCAAGGGCGAAAGCCTTAATTGCTATTAAAAGAGATCAAAACAACAAAATAGAAGAAATAAGAGCAGGCGACATCATTCAAGCAAATGGCTATTCGTATTGGCTCCTGAAAATTGATGGCGCAAATGAACAAAGGTTGGGAGAAGGCGAAGGCATGGGTAAAATAGAATTTGCTTATTATAAACTAGCCAAAGGAGCCGGGATTGAAATTTCTGAAAGCACTTTGTATGAGGAAAATGACAGATTTCATTTTCTAACAAATCGCTTTGACCGCACATCCAATGGAGAAAAAATTCATATGCAAACATTCGGAGCTTTGGCAGGCATAGACTACAAAGTTCAAAAGGCAAGCAGTTATGAAACCCTATTTAGAGTTATGAAACGGCTACAGCTTCCACATAATCAATATGAACAGCAATATAGGCGCATGTTGTTTAATGTTATTGCAAGAAATCACGATGATCATGTAAAGAATTTTTCATTCATGATGAATAAGGATGGGCGTTGGCAGATTTCTCCCGCCTATGACATTTGCTTTTCTTATAGTCCTGGTGGAACTTGGACCAATGTACACCAATCATCCATTAATGGTAAATACGATAAATTCACAAAAGATGATTTGTTAGACTTTGCTAAAACATTTGGAATCAAAAAAGCCAATAACATTTTAGAGGAGGTCATAACGGCAGTGAATCAATGGCCCAAAGTAGCAACTGAAATCGATATTCCTCAGGAGAAAATTCAATACATTAATAAGCGTTTAAGAATCAATGATTTTAATTGAAGTTTTCAATGCTATTCAGGCATGGGCATTTTGAAACTGGTGAATCGCAACCCAGAAAGTTGCCCGTGTCATCTATCCTGCTTGAACGACAAGAACAGGTGGCAGAATTAATTCAAAATTGGAACACAGATCTGGAAGAGAAAATTTTGGCAGAAAACTTTTACCTCGAAAAATCACGCGAGCATCGCATGTCTGAAATACAGGAAGTGCTTGATAAAGCTGGTGCAATTCAAAGCATGGACAAATTTCATCCGGATAATCAGCTCAGAGGGAGTTTAATATTAAAGGCAGAGAATGGTGATATAGTGGTCTATTTTACGCTTAGCCCGGAGAAAAATCCTAAGATGCAGTATTTGGAGGTAAGGTTTCAGCATAAAGAATCTTTGCAATAGTCTGCCATTGTCCTCTACTGATTATGACCATGCTAAATTGGCTTTTTATTAAATGAATCATGTTATCCTGCGTAATAACCATTTCATTTGCCTACTTTCCCATGAATAAATGATTAGAAATTTCATCAAATATTATATTGTATGAGTAGAGTATTTGTAATTGCAGTCCTAGTTTTTGTGCTTATAGGCTGTAAATCAGAAGATTCAGTAAAGATAATTGATGTCAGTGAGCATGGGATTATTGCCAATACAAAGCAAAGTATAACCGCTCCCATTAATGAACTGATCGAAGGGTTGAGTGATGAGCCCACAATCATCATTTTTCCAAAAGGCCGATATGATTTTTATCCTGATTCAAATTATTTCAAACCATATTATGAGACCAATACCTATGATGTAAATCCGAAAAGGCTGGCGATTCTTCTGGAGGGCAGAAAGGATATTACAATTGATGCTAAAGGATCGGATTTTATTTATCATGGTCATATACAGCCTTTTACTTTGGATAATTCTGTAAACATTAGCATCAAAAATGTAAATATTGATTGGGAGCATCCTTTGACAGCTGAATCTGAGGTGATTGAAGCCGATTCAAAACACATTTTGGTAAAGATTGATGTCTCACAGTTTCCATATACTGTTCAGGAAGGCGGATTGACGTTTGCTGCGGATGATTGGGAGGCAAGATGGAGACTATCAGGCGGATCAAATCTGATTGAATTCAATAAAGAGCATATTATTCCTGCCTTTACAGGAGATCATGGGAGTGTTAGAGGGGATTTGAAAAATGTGAGATATTCTGAATTTGGTCCTGGCTTGGTTCTTATGGAGGGCGACTTTACCAAAACACCGGGGATAGGAAATTTTTTGATTATGAGGCACAGCACTCGTGATCATGCAGGTATGTTTCTTTTTCATTCCAAGGACATCAAGCTTGAAAATATTAATGTATACCACACTTCCGGACTGGGTATTCTTTCTCAGTATTGCGAGAATGTTGAGTTGCAGAGAGTAAATTCGATTCCTAATCCGAATAAGAATCGATATTTGAGCGGACATGATGACGGTCTGCACTTTATGGGTTGCAAAGGTGAGCTGATCATTAATGAATGTGATGCTCAGGGATTGATGGATGACCCAATTAATATTCACGGCACCTTCGTTCCGGTTGCTGAAAGACTAACTGATACTTCTATTAAGTGCAATTATGCGCACTCCATGAGTATGGGTTTGATATGGGCCCAAAAGGGGGATTCGATAGGATATACCCAAAAGAATAACATGCACACGACAGGCATTGGGATTGTTTCAAGCTTTGAGGTCATTGATGAAAATAGCTTTGTTCTGGAATTTCAGGATAGGATCCCAGGCTATATATCTGCAGACTACTCACTTGAGAATCTAAGCTGGACTCCCAATGTCACCATTACCAATTGTTTTGCGGGAAGTAACCGGGCCCGAGGATATTTAATCTCAACTCCTGGTAAGGTATTGATAGAGAATAATATATTTGAAACAAGCGGGTCTGCAATTCTGATTGCCGGCGATGCTAATTATTGGTATGAGAGTGGGGCTGTTAAGGATATTACGATCAGAAACAACGAGTTCAGGACCCCATGCAATTCATCCTCCTATCAGTTCTGCAATGCTATCATCAGCATCTATCCTGAGATTCCTGAAGCGGATTCCTTACATCCCTTTCATCAGAATATCCGAATTGAGAATAACACATTTAATCCTGCTGATTATGCAATCATTTATGCAAAATCTGTTGATGGTTTATATTTCATTAACAACACAATTACACGTAGTTATGACTATGAGCCCTGGCATTTTCAGAAATACAATTTTCTTTTTGATGCCTGCCGAAATGTAAAGATCTCTGGAAATAAGATCGGCAAGGAAGTGCTTGGGAAGAATATTCTACTCAAAAGAATGAGTGCTGAGGAATTGCATAATGAGAATGTTGAGTTGCATATTCTGCTTTAGAGATACGTTCAAGTTATTGACTAATCATTATCTTGTAAAAAAAAGGTAGCATGAAGATTATCTCCTGGAATGTTAATGGCATACGAGCAGTTGCCAAGAAGAATTTTTTCGAAGATTTTAAGATGATGGCTCCCGATATATTGTGTCTGCAAGAGACCAAAGCTCAGGATGATCAGGTGGCCGAGGCTTTGGCTCCTATTACAGGATATCACAAATATTCGAACTCTGCTGAGAAGAAAGGATATTCAGGAACGGCAATTCTTTCAAAAACAGAGCCTCTGAATGTTGCAAGGGATATTGGTGTCACAGATCATGATACTGAAGGCAGGGTACTGTGTCTGGAATACACTGCTTTCTTTCTAGTAGATGTTTATGTTCCTAATTCAGGAAGCGAACTTCTGCGACTCGGCTATCGTCAGACCTGGGATGAGGCCTTCTTCAAATATCTGAAGAATTTAGAAAGAGAAAAGCCTGTTATTGTGTGCGGTGATTTAAATGTGGCTCATAAAGCAATTGATTTGGCACGACCAAAACCAAATTACAACAAATCTGCAGGTTTTATGCAGGAAGAGATAGACGGAATGGATCGTTACATCCAAGGAGGGTTTACTGATACTTTCAGACATTTTTCTCCCGATCAGACAGAGGCTTATTCATGGTGGAGCTACCGTGCAGGGGCCAGAGCGAATAATGTTGGCTGGAGAATCGATTATTTTCTGGTTAGTAATTCTTTTCTCCCAACAATCAAGAGTTCCGTGATTCTTAATGAAGTGTTGGGCTCTGATCATTGTCCTGTCATGGTTGAACTGCAGTCGCAATAAACTGATCTATGAAAAAATATTTTTGGGGCCTCACACTGATGGCCTTCATTTTCTTGTGTTCAATAAATGAAAATGCTTACCTGAAACTATGGTATAATCAAGCTGCTGAGTGTACACCTACTGAAAAATGTGTTCTTTAAGAATAATAGAACCCTCTTCGATGCCCAGATGATTTGAGATAATGTGGCATTTTGCTTTTAGCAGAAAAAACACCTGTCTCCTGCAATCAGATAATCCTTCAAAATTTCCTTGTCCTTTACTTATTACAAGGTCTGATGCATTGAATAGTTCTATGAAATCTGGTTTAGCCTGATTAAGAATAAGACCCGGGGATTCACATCCTGAATCAATCAATTCGGCAACTTCATCTAATCCCGAAGCAATAGCATCTTCCATTGTAACATCATTTATGATGGGGATTGAACGAACTACATATTTCACAGGTTTTTTTAATTCTTTTATAAGTATTTTATCAAAAACCGATTCTCCGGCATTATCGCCAATATAAAGGATATTTTTTGCTTTTTTCAATTGCGTTTTAAAAGCATCATAGTCTAATATAGCAAAATCTTGTTCCAGAATATTTTTCACATCTGTTACAATATTAAATTCTTTATTGACTCCCAAATCAATAATATTTCCAGCAATTGCTATTCTTATGGCAGTAAGAAGCCTGTCGTCAGAATTTGCAACGATTGTTTCCAGATCAGGATAAATAGATTTTGTTTCTTTTATATGTTGTTGTTTGATGCTTTTGTAAGGGTCATTTACACCTGTAACTTCTCTTATAATCCGATAAACCATCATTCCGGTTTCGGCAGGTGTGTCTTGCATCGAGATGGATTTTACCATATCTCCTGTTTTATCAAGAATTTTTTTCAGCTCTTTTTCATCAGAAGTAGCCATTCGCCCAGCACGTAAAGCTTGCTGCATAAAACACGGGACACAATCAAGATAGGTTCTCATTAGTCACTTTTTTTATCAGAACGTTTTGCATTTAACAACTCTTCCCTGATCATTGTTCGTCCACAGTCGGGGCATTTTAGGTTTGTGCATTTAATCCCTTGTTGATGTTGCACTTTAGCACCACATTTTGCACACACACAATATCCTCCGATACTGTATCCACCACCTCTGTTTCTTCCTTGACCACCACCATTCCCAAGGCCTTTACCTTGGCCGGTACCACTGTTTCTTCTTAATCTTGTCATTTTATTTTTTTTATAAATGAATCTGTTCTATGCTTTTTGTACAGTAATGTTTTTTACTATTATTTGTTGATAGTTGCATTTGCTTTATCTTAAATATTTTTCCATTCTATCAAAGGCTATATTTATCTTTTCATTGGGAACGCAAAAAGATAGCCGGATATGATTTTCACCGTTTGGTCCGAAAGCAATTCCTGGAGTTGTAGAAACCTTGGCTTCCTTTAATAGATTTTTGCTAAAAGCAATGGAGTCGTTTCCCTGATTTCCTAAAATCTTTGGAAACATCAAATATGAACCATCTGGCTTATTATACTCAAAAACAGAATCTAACATATCTAGTCTTTCACACATTAGGTTTCTGGCTTTTAGATAATGCAATCTGAATTCATCGATACAATCCTGACTCCCTTTTAAAGCGGCAATTGCTGCATATTGCGAAGCTACCGGGGCACAAATAGATAGAGGTATATGTGCTTTCTTGATCTGGGTTATCATTTCTTCATCAGCATGAAGATAACCAATACGCCAACCGGTCATTGCATAAGTTTTAGTAAACGTATAATTGGTAATTACATTTTTACTCAATTCGGGAATAGAGGCCATGCTGAAATGCTTGCTACTATCAAAAGTAAAGTACTCATAAGCTTCATCGGTTATTATGGTGAGATTGTGTTCCAACGCAATTTGTCCCAACTCACGAAGTGTGCTTTCTGGAAACACTGTCCCTGTAGGGTTACTTGGGGTACAAAACATAATAGCTTTCGTTCTCGGTGTAATTGCCTTTTTAATTGCTTCAATATCCAAAGCAAAATTTTCATCTTCAATCAAAGGAACTAAAACAGGTATTCCAGATGCAAGCTTAACCTGTGTTATATGGGTAGAATATGTTGGCGTGGGAAGGATTACTTCATCACCCGGGTCGATAGTGGCCAAGATTGATGAAGCTAGTCCTTCTATTGCTCCCACAGTAACAATTATTTGCGAAATATTGGCGTCAATATTATTGTCCCTTTTAAGTTTTCTTGCAATTTCTTCCCTTAGCTCCGGTAATCCTTCACTTTGAGAATAACCTCCGGTCAGTCCTTTATTTATAGCTTCAATAACTGCATCATTGATATGTTTGGGAGTGCCGGTTGTAGGTTTTGCCCACGACAGAAATGCCACATCATCATATTGTTTTGATAATCTTGTCATTTCGTGAATTGCCGATTTTTTTAGTTGGTGCACTCTATTAGAACTATTCATCTCATTTGTCTTTTGTTATTATTTACAATCGATTTTATATCTGATATCCTTTTATTTTAAAAACCTATTAAATAGCCAGTCAACCCAAAAATCAGTGCGTATATTATATTTACCAACTTCACAGCAAGAAATCCCCGTTTTGATTCTGCAAGAAGAGGAAGCGACCCATGTCCATCCTGTGATATTGAACTTGCCAAAAGCACACTAAAAGGAATAGCTCCCTGAAAAAACAAAGTTACAAAAATCAAATGTGGGCCTGACTCGGGAATGATTCCAATTATAATGGCAAAAAAAAGTACCATGAGCATATTATCTGATAACCAGGCATGGATATCGATGTAATTCATTAAAAAATGAATGGCAAGAAGAGTTCCGAATGTCCATAGAAAAATTCGTGGGATATGCACTTTTACAATATGGTCCCAAATATGTTTTTTAAGAAAATGATCAGGAACGCTTACCACAACAAAAAAAGAAAACCCAAGAGAAAGCAAAATTGTGGTTTTCATCCAAATTTTTGCACCTCCTGCCAATACTCCGGTTATAACTCCCAGAATTAGCAACAATACAATAATATCAAGGACAAAACGATACTTCGTTGGATGGGTTAAGTAGTTCCAAAGATTTTCTTTTTGAAAACACTTGCATTGTGGCTCATCATGTAGTGGTAAATTCTTTTTCGAAAATTTTTTCGTGATCCATTTTGGGTTATAAAATTTATCTGTCACATAGCCTGCCAATATGCCAATCACAAAAAGAAACGCAGTTAACAAGATAGCTTTTTTTGGAAACATGGCAAACATCACAAAGGCTTCGTCGCCACTAGTAGCGATCATAGCAGTGACCAATGCCCCAAAAGAAACCAGACGGTGCGAGAACATGGCAACCATTGTAAATGCCCCAAGGCATCCCGGGATGGTACCTAAAATACCTGCGATTAAATATTGCCGCCACTTGTTTACCGTAAGGCTTTTTTGCCAGATGCCCCGCGACTGCACATTCACATATTCAATAACCAACATCATTACAAATACAAAACCTGTAATCAAAATGGCATGTAGAAATATTTTGCAAATTGTCACTATCATATTTTTTTAGCCTTAATCACAATAAAACTACATCTTCGGGTAAATCTTCATACTTAAGGTTAAGAGCGAATCTTGCAATCTGTTTTGAAATTGTTTTTCCATAATCATTTCACCTCTAAATATGAGCTATTTATTGCGGATAGGTTTTTTTAGAGTAGACTTTGTCAACCTTTCCAACTTATCATTTAAAAAATCATCTAAAGCGTCTTTTGCGGCCAATCCTCTTGCTAAATATAGTTTGGCATTTTTGTCATCTAAAACATTGAATGCATTAGGTCCTGTATTTCCAATAATGAAATACAAAATTCCTTCGTTGACCAAGTCAATTAATCCGGAATGATTGTCATCATGTCCGTGATTAACTCTGGCTTCTGTTTCCTTGGAATCGCTATTGAAAATTAAATAATAAGGAGCTTCTCCAAATCTTTTAGCAATTTTGCTTTCTAAAGTATTACCTTCTGTTGCTAACAATATTTTCATCTTATTTTATATTTATAAATTTTATTTCATTTTCATCTTTATCTAATTGAATGTAATCTGTTATCTTATAAATGAAATAATCTGCTTCAGACATATTCCTGATCTTCTTCAGCATTAACCAAATAGGTTCATATCTCTTATGTCCGAATTCTTTTTGAAGTTCAAGTGCTGAAATATTTTTTCTCATAATTTCCAAGAAAGCAATAGTCGACAACCAATATTTTAATGGCAAATTGCTGTGTTCCATGATGGTGCCACTTTTAATTGATGTCCTGAATTTGCATTTTTTACATTCAAAACTCTTTTTATCATTCTTCCAATAATGTTCAATGCTTCCACACTTTTTACAAATAATACTATTCTCTCGCTGTCTGATATCTCTTAGTATCAGACAGCAAGTTGATTCTTCAGGAAAGCACTTATAAAAATCAGATAATTTCATCATGCAAAGATAAATAATTTAGGTAACATTACGGATAATGCTCTACTATTTCTACTTTTACAAGATGAAAACAAAAAATATTCTTATTTCAGTTCTGGCTTTTATTTTGCTTGCATTCCTTTCTGTTTATAATTCAGAAGCACAAAACAATGTTAAAAATATCAAAGTTGGTCCACAAGCAGATGGAAGCTTTCTGGTTCCTTCAAATCAAATATTGCGTCCTGCCGGATTCCAGGTGTCATTTCCGGGCAGACCAGTTGACCTTGTTCTGGCTATCGATAAAAAACTACTGGTGGTTAAGAACAGGTCATCACTGGATGTTATTCGTATTGAAGATCGTACCATATTACAATCATTAGCATTAATAAAAAGCAGTAATTCATTTACAGGACTGTCTGCATCAACAGACGGGCGAACCCTTTTTGTATCGGATGCCAGGAATAAAATCCACATTGCTGAGTTTGATGAGAATCTTATTTTACATTGGAGGAATACTATCATATTGCCATCTCCTTCTGTTGGAGGTCAACCTGTTCTGGGAGGGTTGACATTGAATAGTGAGGAGAATTTAATTTACGTTCCGCTAAGTCGAAACAATTCGCTGGCAATCGTAAATCTGTTAGATACCACCGTAATAGAAATTCCTGTCGGGATTGCACCCTACGAAGCAGTGCTTCTTTCTGATTCAAAAGCTTATGTGAGCAATTGGGGTGGCAGAACTCCACGCGAAGGAGAAACTACATATAACACATCAGATAGTCAGGTGCTGGTGGATGCTAAAACCGGAATCGCCAATAATGGTAGCGTTTCTGTTGTCGATCTGACAACAAATCAACAGATTAAGGATATTGAAGTTGGATTACACCCAAGCGGTATGATTATGAGCCCAGATCACAGTCGATTATATGTAGCCTGTGCTAACAGTGATATTATTTCAGTAATCAATACCATTACTGACGCAGTGGTAGAAGAAATATCTGTACGGATGGATAAGGATATACCATTTGGTAGCGCTCCTAATGCTTTAGCAATTTCCCAGGACGGGAAATATCTTTACGTTGCCAATGGTACTGATAATGCCATTTGTGTTGTACAGCTTGGAGCTCAAAGTCATATTATGGGATTCATTCCAACAGGCTGGTATCCTGGTTCGCTTATCCTTGATGAAGAGGCAAACTTTTTATTTGTAGCAAATGTGAAAGGCGTAGGATCACGAAATCAGATGACCAATACAGCTGGATACAATACTCATGACCATCAGGGAACTATTTCCATAATTCCTCTGCCTTCTGATCAAGATCTGGCTAAAATGACAAAAACTGTCCAGGAGAATAATTCATTTGTTCAAAAATTGGTGGATCACCAATCAGGTAAAAGATTAAGGAATAAAGTGCCAGTGCCGCAGCTTAAAACTCAAAAATCAAAATTTAAACATGTGGTTTATATCATCAAGGAGAATCGTACTTATGATCAGGTATTTGGTGATATGACCCAAGGCAATGGCGATATAAATTTGGTGCATTTTGGAAGGGAAGTAACACCTAATCATCATAAATTAGCTGAAACATTTATTTTGCTGGATAATTTCTATTGTAGTGGGATTCTAAGTGCTGACGGGCATCAATGGACAGATGAAGCCTATGTGACTGACTATATCGAGAAGTTTTTTGGTGGTTTTTATCGTTCTTATCCATACGATGGCGATGATGCACTGGCATACGCAAGCTCTGGTTTTATCTGGGATAATGTGCTCAGACACGGATTGACTTTTCGCGATTATGGTGAATTTGTTGATGCTGTGATTGAGCCTGAAAATGTAAGCTTTACGGATATTTATCAGGATTTTATCAATGGAACGAATAAAATAAAGATCACGGCTAAAGCCAATCTTGAGCAATTGCAACCATACTTGTGCTCTACCTACGTGGGATTCCCAAATAGAGTTCCTGATATATACCGGGCAGCAGAATTTATTAAGGAATTAAAGGAGTATGAAAAGAACGATAATTTTCCAAATTTCATCATTATGCTATTGCCAAATGATCACACTTCAGGTACTCGTCCCGGGTCACCAACTCCAAGTGCAGCAGTTGCAGATAATGATCTTGCTTTAGGACAAATAGTAGAAGCAATTTCACACAGTAAGTTCTGGAAAGAGACCTGTATTTTTGTTACTGAAGATGATCCTCAGGCAGGACTGGATCATGTGGATGGTCACCGTACGGTAGCGATGGTTATTAGTCCGTATACAAAACGCAACAAGGTTATTTCAACCTATTACTCTCAAATTAATATGGTTCGTACCATGGAGAATATTCTTGGTATTCCTCCAATGAATCAATTTGATTCGGCTGCTGAGCCCATGTTGGATTGTTTCACAAACAAAGCAAATTTCGCTCCTTATAAAGCTTTACCCTCCAATATCCCCCTTGATCAATTAAATCCACCATTAGAAAAGTTAGTTGGCATGCAGCTTCATTGGGCGAAAAAGTCTCTTGAACAGGATCTGGCCGATGTGGATCGAATTGATGAGGATACTTTTAATCGAATTATCTGGCATGCTATTAAAGGATATGATGTTCCATATCCGGTATTGTCATCGAAGTAATCTGTATTATCTTGACTTATCTATACATTTGTATTAGATGTGTTCTATAACAAAGAACTAATTCCTGAAGGGACAAAATGATCAAAATTAGCAAAGATGAAGTGCATGGGCTGCACCAGTGGTTTCAAAATTATGCAGAGGTTTTTAAATACGGGAAAGAAGATGTTCGAAAGAATATTTTGCTTAAAGAAAAGCATACTGAGAATGTTTGCCGTGAGATTAACAGTATTGGAAAAGAGCTTGACCTGAGCGATGATGAACTTCGCTTGTCTGATTGTATGGCTCTTCTGCATGATGTAGGTAGATTTGAACAGTACTTGCAGTATCAGACGTTTTCTGACTCTATCTCAGAAAATCACGCAGAGTTGGGCGTGAAGGTAATTCAGGACTACGGCATTCTTAACTCTTTTAGCGATTATGTTAAAGATCTGATTATTCGGGCAGTACGATACCATAATCGGGCAGTTTTGCCGAATGACGAATCAGAAACATGCATATTTTTCACTAAACTACTTCGTGATGCTGATAAATTGGATATCTGGAGGGTGGTGACTGAGTATTATCATCGGAAAGATCGTAAAATTAACAGCACGATTGAGTTGAGTCTGCCTGATACCCCGGGTTTCACCCAATCGGTATATGATGACGTGATCAACAAAAAAATTGTGAATGCTGGTAGTATGCAAAATCTGAATGACTTCAAGTTGCTGCAGATCGGATGGGTTTTTGACATCAATTTTATTCCTGCTTTGAAAGAAGTTAAGTCCAGAAAATATGTGGAGCTAATCTGCAAGGTTCTGCCTGCAACAGACCAGGTAAGCCATGTAATGGAAGTAGTTCATGATTTTTTTTCTCAAAAAATATTATGAGCAAGCAAATATATTTAACTTGTATCGAATATGGCTAAAGTAGGATTATTTGGAATTGGTCTGGACACCTATTGGTCTCAATTTGAGTAGATTCATATCAAAAAAATGTAAATATCATGAACCGAACATGACAAAAGAAAAACTATTTTGACGCACACACGGATGATTATTTTTGTTATGTGAGCTACATACGACAATTTAAAATAAATATAAACGGATGAAAATCAGTCAAGTAAATGAGATGAGAAATTTAGACCGTCAGGCCATTGATGAATATGGTATTACTCAGGAAATTCTCATGGAAAATGCCGGTCAGGCTGCTTATTTTACCATTTTGAAAGAATTCGGAATTAAAAATAAAAATTTTGTAACTTTTTGTGGTGTAGGCCATAATGGCGGCGATGGATTAGTGGTAACAAGAAAAATTTATTCCAATGGCGGTAAGGTGACCGTTTTTATTTTGGGTGATCGCTCTAAATTCCGGGGCGCTGCAAAGCAAAATTTCGATATCGTCAATAAATTACAAATTAAAGTAATTGATCTGCAAGATGTTTCATTAGCATTGGAAACCATAAATAGCTCTGATGCTATTATTGATGCCATTTTCGGAACAGGCCTTGACCGGGAAGTCAAAGGTAAATATGAAGATGTTATTAACATGATCAATGCAAGCCGGAAAACGATATTCAGCGTTGATATTCCATCGGGTATTCATGGAGATACAGGACAGATAATGGGTACAGCAGTGAAAGCAGATTATACTACCACCTTTGGTTTACCAAAAACAGGAAACTTGCTTTACCCCGGATTTGAATATGGAGGCAAGTTATCTGTCACACATATTTCTTTTCCGCCTGTTATGCAAAATTCTGATCATTTAAAAATAGCTACTAACGATCCTATTCCCATTCCTGGGAGAGGTAAAGATACACACAAGGGTAGCTATGGGAAAGTACTGTTCATTGCTGGATCATCCAACTATCTTGGCGCACCCTATTTTGCTGCATTATCATTTCTCAAAGCCGGTGGTGGCCTTTCTTATTTGGCAACACCTGCAAATTTAGCGGCTTTCATTGGAAATAAAGGGAGCGAGATTGTTTTTGTGCCACAAAAAAACACAACATCTGGCAGTATCAGTCTTAAAAACAAACAGCAGCTTTTACAGTTTTCCGAAAATGTAGATATGGTTGTCATTGGTCCGGGATTATCTTTAAATAATGAAACACAAATACTGGTGAGGGAATTATGTACTGAAATTAAAAAACCATTGCTTATTGACGGAGACGGAATAACTGCCATCGCAAGCGACCCGGAATGCATCAAAAAACGGAAAGCCCCCACAATTTTAACACCGCACTTGGGTGAAATGGCAAGAATTGTTGGACAAAACATTAAAGATATTTCTAATAATAAAATCAATATCCTGCAAAATAAAGCTCAGGAACTCAATGCTACGATTGTCTTGAAAGGGGCACATTCATTGATCGGGTATCCTGACAAGCGGGTGTTTATCAACCTAAGTGGGAATCCTGGAATGGCAACTGCAGGCAGTGGCGATGTTTTGACAGGAAGCATTACTGCTATGCATGGTCTTGGATTTTCAATTCAAGATGCTGTGCGCATAGGTGTTTTCCTGCATGGTTTTGCAGGTGACCTTGCAGCAAAGCTCAAAGGAGAAGACGGCCTGATAGCCAGTGATATCATGGATCAGTTACCTGCTTCATTGAAAACTTTACGGGAAAAATTTCATTCGGTTACCGAAGATTTTTATCATAGTATTTATATTATTTAAGACTAAAATGAAAGCATGGGTTCTTAAAAGACAGGAGTCACAAAACCGAATGTTTATTGGCCCCTCCGGTCAGGTTTTTAATAAATGAATAAAAAAATAAGGTTTTAATGATGCTATTAAATATCTCATTTCATTATGATTTTTACCCACTTCTTGTGGTAGCAGCTATTGCATGGACAACTCCCATATTATTGTCGGTTTTAAAGCTAAAAAAAATACCGATTGTTATCGTTGAGATTATTTTGGGATTTCTGGCTGGGCAATTCTTGTTCGGGAATCTCAGTGAAGATAGTTTCCTTATTCTTGATTTTTTTGCACTTCTCGGTTTTCTTTTCCTTATGTTTTTAAGTGGCCTGGAAATAGATGTTGACCATATTATTGCTTCATTACCCCGTCGAAGATTAACCTGGTCGCGTTTTCTGAAAAATCCTTTATTAGTAGGGATTACACAATTTATTCTTGCTATTTTTCTTTCATACCTGGCCTCTTTATTCCTTGCGCAAATCATTGATATACCAAGCATCTGGTATTTCTCACTTATCATGGTTACCACCTCGGTTTCCATAGTATTGCCCATCCTGAAAGATCGGGGTGAAATCGGTAGCCGGTTTGGTCAGATGATCATCATTGCAGCGGCAGTTGCCGATATCCTGAGTATTATACTGTTCACTTTTACAGCTTTTATAATAAAAAATGGCTTCCATTATAAACTACTTTATATCCTTGCACTTTTTATTCTTTTCTTCATTTTCTACAAACTTATCAACAGGTTAAAAATCATTCCTTTATTTAAAAGATTAGGCTATCAGTTATCTCAGGCTGCCTCTCAAATCCGTATCAGGGGAGCCATATTGATAATCATGATTTTTGTATTTATTTCTCAATACATTGGAAAGGAAGTTGTATTGTTGGGTGCTTTTTTAAGTGGATTAGTACTGTCTTCAATGCTACACCGCGAACGATCACTCATGTTGGTCAAATTAGACGGGATGGGGTATGGCTATTTTATCCCATTCTTTTTTATTATGGTGGGTGCAGGGTTCGACCCAAGTGCTCTCACCGAATTTGATGGATCTCTTATTGGGTTTCTCTTATTACTGATAGTATCACTATTTGCCATAAAAGTTATTCCTTCATTCTTGTGGCGCTATTTATTCGGCACTAAAAAAGCCCTTTCCGGTGGCTTTCTTATGTCATCAAGGTTAAGTTTGATTATTGCCGCTTCTGCAATAGGGCTTGAGCTGGATGTTATCACCCCTGGGATAAATGCAAGTATTATTATCATGGCAGTAATAACTTGTTTTATTTCCCCGGTCATTTATAACTGGATATCTTCTGCTGATATAACAGAGGGTAATAAAACCATTATTATTGGTGGTAGCAGTACGGCTGTGCTATTAGCTCGCCGATTACATGCTCATGGTAAAAAAGCAGTTATTCTTGAACTGGATAAATTGCGTTTCAGGGAAATCAAGGATAAAGGAATTAATGTAATCTTTGGCAACGGACTAGATACTAAGACATACCGGCAATTAAAGCTCACGCCCGACAACTATATTGTAATTGAAACCACAGATGATGAACAAAATCTAAAGATCAGTCAAATGCTCAGAAATGAATTTCAACATAAAAAGATTATATCAAGGATTAACCGGTTTTCACTGCAACAAAGATTTAAACAACTGGGCGTTGAAACAATTGATGTTACACAGATACTGGCTTCAGCCATCGAAAACCTGATTATCCGACCCACTACATATCATGCACTTGTTGAATCATTTGAGAATTTTAGTGTCGAAGAAATTTTAATTACAAACAAAAAAATCGACGGATTACAGATTAAAGAAATTCCTTTCCATAAAGATGCCATACTTATAATGGTCAGGCGTGGTAGCAATTTTAATATTCCACATGGCGAAAATTATTTAAGAATAGGTGATGTCCTTTTAGTATTTGGCACTCAAACCGCTTTTGAGGATACCCTGTATAAAGTAGAATAAAACTATAAAGCCACTTTAAATTATAAGAACCGAGCATGACAAAAGGAAATTATTTTATCACACACGAGGATGATTATTTTTGTTATGTGAGCTACATACGACAATTTTAAATAAATATAAACGGATGAAAAAAGTTGGTTTAATAGTAAATCCCATAGCAGGAATGGGAGGCAGTGTTGGTTTAAAAGGGACTGATGGAGGGATATACAAAAAAGCCATAGAATTAGGGGCAAAACCGACAACACCTCAAAGAATTGAAGAAACACTTTCTTTGATTAAAAGGAAAGACCTTTATTTTTTGGTTGCTCCCGGTAAAATGGGGGAGGACTACATGAAAAAATTCGATTTTAAATATGAAGTTGTATCCAAAATAGATAAAGAAACAAATGCGGATGATACTAAAAAAATTATAAAGGAGATGCTTGAGAATGGTATTGAACTCCTGATTTTTGTTGGCGGCGACGGCACTGCAAGAGATGTTTACGATGTTCTGGGATTAACAATCCCTGTTGTAGGTATTCCTTCTGGTGTTAAAATGTTCAGTCCTGTTTTTGCACTTTCTACCTTTGCTGCAGCAGAAATCATCAACAATGAATCTAAGCAACTTATCGAAAAAGAGGTTCTTGATATTGACGAAGAAGCCTTTAGAGAAAATAAAATTGCAGCAAAATTATATGGATACCTGAAAGTCCCCAAAAATATTGCGCTTTTACAGGGAAAGAAGGAACCTTCAAATATTAGCAAGCCCGAAGAAAATATAAAAGAAGATATTGCGCATTACCTTATAGAAAATTTGGAAAAGGAAACACTTTATATTTTGGGTCCCGGAACAACTTTAAAAACAATTGCTGATAAAATGGGGGTGGAAAAAATCTTATTGGGTATAGATGCTGTTTTTAATGGACAATTAGTTGGAACAGACCTTAATGAAAAAGGCTTGCTTGGTTTAATTAAGAAATACAATAAGATAAAAATTATTGTTACCCCCATTGGTGGAAACGGGTTTATTTTTGGCCGGGCAAGTAAACAATTCACGCCCGAAGTTTTAAAACTCATTGGGGAAGAAAATGTAATTGTAGTTGCTACCGAAGATAAAATTAGCAGATTGGAATGCCTTAGAGTTGATACCGGAGATGCTGAAACAGATAATAATTTTAAAGGCCATGTTAAAGTAATTACAGGATATAAAACAGAAACAATTATTAAAATTAAATGATTATGGAAAATACAATTTCAAGACAGATTTCAAAATTTGCAATTAATCTTAAATATGAAGATTTGCCAGATGATGTTGTTTATGCTGTTAAACGATTTTTGTATGATTCAATAGGCTGTGCCTATGGAGCATTTCACACAAAGGATGTAAATATTATTTATGATATATATAAAGATATCGGAGGAAAGCCGGAATCGACTATTATTGGTTTTGGCGACAAAATGCCTGCAGTAAATGTTAGCCTGGTTAATTCTCTGATGATTCGTTCATTAGATTTTAATGATATATACTGGAAAGAAGATCCATCTCATCCATCAGATATTATACCTGCTGCTTTGGCAGTGGGAGAAATAATGAATGCTGAAATAAAAGATGTTATTGTAGCAATCGTTTTAGCGTACGAATTTGAGATGAGAATGTGTGAGTTTGCGGTTCCCGGTGTTCGCGAAAGAAAATGGCATCATGCAACAATAACTCAATTTGTGTCTCCTATTGTTGCCGGAAAACTACTGAAACTTACTGAAGATGAAATGGTAAATGCTATTGGAATAAACGGTACTCATAATCATACAATTGGAGCTCCTACAGCAGGAAGACTTACAATGATGAAAAACACAGTTGATCCTATGGCTGTTCAATCCGGTGTTTTTGCTGCTTTAATGGCAAAAAAAGGATATTCAGGTCCTGAGAAAATTTTTGAAGGTAAAGAAGGATTTATGGATACTTTTATTGGCTGGGATGCAAAAAAAGAAAAAGAAAATCCAACTGAGATGATAGGTCGAGATGGTGCTTCTCAATGGTCTTGGAATCTAAATGCATTGCTTGGCAATCTTGGGAAAGATTATAAAATACTTGAATGTGGAATGAAAGCATTTCCAACAGAAGCACTAACCCACACACATATTTCGTGTGCACTAAATGTGATGATAAAAAATAATTTGGATTATTCAGATATTGAAGAAATAAAAGTTACGGCATCTGCTCAAGCCCATGATATTCTTTTTGATCCGGCAAAATATCGCCCTGAATCAAGAGAAACTGCAGATCATTCACTTCCATACTGTATGGCAGTAGCAATTGTAGATAAAAAAATTACTACCGAGTCTTTTACTGATGAAAAACTTAAAGACCCAAAAATATTCGAAGTAATAGATAAAATAAAAGGAGAACCATCTGTTGAATTTGAAAAAATGTTTCCTGCAAAACAACCTTCAAGAGTTGTTGTAAAAACAAAAGATGGTAATGAATATGAAGAGTATATGGAATATCCAAAAGGCGACCCAATAGAACCTATGACAATGGATGATCTTGATAATAAATTTAAAGCCTTATCAGAAGGCTTATTGAGTAAGGAAAAACAAAATGATGTTAAAGATACAATCTTTAATTGTGAGAATATTACAGCTCAAGAGTTTATGAAGCAATTAATAATATAGTTAACTATAGTACTTAATTGAGGAAAAATGACAATCAATTTACATATGAATGAAAATCCTTATTCACCTGCCAAGAGCATTCAGAAGGCAGCAATAAAAGGATTAGATCAAATAAATAGATATTCTGAGTCAAAATACCTAATTGAATTAAAAAAACTTTTGGGAGATTACAATAATGTGTCTTCTGATAGTATTGTTGTAAGTCATGGATCGGATTTGTTACTAAGGGAAATAATCAATATTTTTTCAAAAGACAGGAAAATAATAATGGTGGGTCCGTCATTTTTCCCCATTGCACAATATGCTTTAAAGCAAGCGAGTAGATTTACAAAAATTAAGATTTCTCCTCCTGATTTTAAATTAGATCATAATCTTTTATTAAACGAGTTGAATGAACCAACATTGTTAATTATTGACAACCCTAATAATCCTACCGGAAGAATACTTTTGGATAATGAATTAGTTGAAAAGATACTTCAAAATACAAATGCATTATTATTGGTAGATGAGGCATACTATGAATTTTCCGGACAAACTTTTGCAGGGCTGATTCAAAAGTATCCAAACCTTGCAATAATAAGAACGATGGATAAAGCATTTTCTTTAGCAGGGCTTCGATTGGGGTATCTTCTGGTAGGCGATTTTTTTAAAGATCAATTTTCCGATTTTCCTGCATTTTTATCCAGGCCAACCTTGTTTGCTGCCATTGAAGCATTAAAAAATCCTGAATATTTAACAATAAATGTCAACAAAATATTGAGTGAAAAAACAAGGGTAGAAAAAGAACTAACAAAAATAGGGATTCAGGTTTTCCCTGGGAGTGCAAATTTTATTTTGATAAAAAGTAAGTTTCCTGACTTTGGGAAAAAATTAATGGATTCAGGAATAATTATAAAAGATTTATCTGAACAATGGCTAAATGGTTTTTATAGAATTTCCATAGGCCTTCCTACGGAAAACGATACTTTATTATCAATCATTAAAAATATATATAACCATGCCTAAAACAGCACCTTTTGATGATTATGACTATGAACCCTGGCATTTTCAGAAATATAATTTTCTTTTTGAAGCCTGCAGAAATGTAAAGATCTCTGGAAATAAGATCGGCAAGGTATAATTCCGATAGATGTTACTTTAGGCTGTTCTCTGCAATATTTTCTCGATTCTGACTTCCAGCTCTTCAGGATTAAATGGCTTATGAAGATAATCTTCAGCACCGGCCCTCAGTAGTCTTATTTTTTCGGTACTCGTTTCCACGCTAGACAGTACCATTACTGGTATATGTTGGTAAAAATAGCTTGATTTAATCTGATCCAGAAAAGCTGTACCATCCACTTCAGGCATTAACAAGTCTGTAACTATTATGTCGGGTCTAAGCCCTTCGTGAAGCATGCGGAGAGCCACCAGACCATTTTCGCTTGTTGCGACATTAAAATTTTTCGATAGGTATATTTTCATTAGTTTTCTGTGTGCCGCTTTATCATCTACGACCAGTATTTTCTTTTTCATGAAATATTATATTTGATTATTACTATGAATCCTCAATGTCTTCAATACAATACACATGCCAGGAGCCGTAAGGTGCTGTTAGTAAGGCTGGTGAGGAAATAGGAATGGCTAAGAAACTACAAAAATCCTTCGATTCGAAGATTCTCTTCCATTTTATGGATTATCAGGAAGCAATATGGTAAATTTGGTTCCGACATCCTTTTTACTTTCGACTTGAATTTTACCCTTATTCTTTTCGATAAATTCTTTAACTAAATGTAAACCTAAACCAGTTCCCATTTCCTCACTTGTTCCTTTACTGGTATAGTGTTCATTTTTAGTAAAGATCTTTTCAATGACATCTTCTTCGATACCAAGACCGGTATCCTCGATCATTATTTTGGTAGTTTGTTCATGCCCTGATACATGAATTGATATTGTGCCTCCTTCTCTTGTAAACTTTATTGCATTTGAGATGAGATTTCTTAATACAGTATGCATACTTACTTCATCGCAATAGCACTGAATGCTATTTGGCAGATCGAGATTGAAATTTATTTTTTTATTTGTTGCACTACGCTCTAATAGCTGGATACATTCGGAAATCAATTTGACCAAGTCAATCATTTTAGGTGAGAATGGAAGCGATCCACTCTGAAAAGATGACCAATTAAGCAGATTCTCTAATAGAGCACTGGTTGCCTGAGTAGTTTTCTCGAGATCACTGAAAATATCAAGAAACTCAGGACTATCAGTATCTAAATATCCTTCATGAATAGCATTAATTACCTGAGTAATAGCTGCAAATGGAGAGCGCAGATCATGGGAGATGATAGAGTACAGCTTTGCCCTGGTTTGATGCAATTCAAAAATTCTATTTCTCGAATCAGCTAATTCAATGTGGTTCTTCACACGTACAAGTAACTCCTCCTTTCTAAAGGGTTTGCTTATGTAATCTACACCTCCGGCGTTGAATCCATCTTTCAGGTCTTCACTTTGAGCTTTTGCGGTAAGAAAAATAACAGGAATCTCCTTTAGTGCCGGTTTTTTCTTCAAGATTCGACAGACCTCTAAACCATCCATCTCCGGCATCATTATATCTAATAAGATCAGGTCTGGTAAGTAAAATTCCAGTTGCTCCAGAGCAGTTGGTCCATCCAGAGCAAGATTGACCTTATAACCTTGATCCTGCAATATCCTGGTCGTCATTTGGAGATTTTGAAGATTGTCATCAACTACTAGTATTTGTTTATTTGTGTTTCCCATAGCCGTTGTCTTTCAAGGTGATTATTTTATCTGCTTATTCAAATATTCGATAATGGCCGGAAATTGCTTTAGACTTTCGCTAAGGGCCTCAATATCAATGGTGTTGAGCTCAGACAATATTCCATCAGCATAATTTATCAAATACGGAACCATACTTACAGTAGCATAGCTTTTTAACTTATCGGCAAACTCCTCAATCTTAAATAGAATTAAGTGAGTCCCTATACTTTTCCATTGCGGTAAAAAAACAGTTCTGAGAGTATCAACTATTTCCGGTAGTTTATCGATTAATTCATCTGGAAAATCATCAGAACTTATTGTAATGAGGGGTTTTACAGTTTGTGTATGTTTATACTTGTGTTTTAAATGCTTAACAAGTTCTGAGAATAATGCGTTACGACTAACAGGTTTAAATAAGACTCCATCAAAATCATTGGATTTTTCAAGTTTCTCGCTACTGAAAACTGAGGCAGTAAAAGCTATTACCGGAATATGAGACATCTGTGGATTTAGTTTAATCCTTCTGGCAACTTCATAACCATCAATGCCCGGCATGCGCATATCCAACAAAATAAGGTCAGGTGTTATGTGTTTGAGAATTTGTAGTCCTGTTTCACCGTTCTCAGCAGATGAGATTACCAGATTCTCTGAATACAGAAAACTTTCGATGATTTCAATATTTGACAAAACATCGTCGATGACAAGTAGAGTTGCTTTCTCAAAGACAAGTCCTTTGTGTAGATCTCTTCTATCTATCCCCCTTGTAACGCCTTTATTTCTAACAACATCCGGTATCCTTACAGTAAAGATTGAGCCTTCTCCGTGGGTGCTCTTAATCGATAATGTGCCTTTCATTTTCTCAACTAAACGCTTGGAAATGGCAAGCCCTAGTCCGGCACCTTCGTATCCTCTGGTTGATTGACCTGATTGTTGCACAAATGCATCAAAAATTAGTTCCTGTTGTTCCTTTTCTACTCCAATTCCGGTATCTTCAACTTCAATAATAACTTCACCCTTCTGATTGTCAAACTCTTTATAATTAGCTCTGATAATAACAAATCCTTGATGAGTAAATTTAAGCGCATTACCTACAAGGTTAAAAATCACCTGTTTTATTCTGATTTCGTCGAGGCTGACTGCTTCCGGAAAGTCAGGACTAAAAACTGTGCTAATCTGTATTCCTTTTTTATTAGCTTTTTCAGTAAAAAGAAGTTTAATCTCTTGGATAAGATTGTAAAGGTCAACTGGTTGCAAGGAGATTTCAAGTTTTCCTGCTTCAATTTTTGACAGGTCCAGAATATCGTTCAATAACGACAATAGTAAATTTCCACTGCTCAGAATTGATTTAATCATGGTTTTATACTGTACCGATTCGAGCTTGTGATACAAGGCTTCACTGAAACCCATTATTGCATTCATAGGTGTACGAATTTCATGGCTCATGTTTGCAAGAAATTCACTTTTCGCCATGTTCGCAATATTAGCCTTATCTCGCTCGTTAATAATGGATTGCTCCATAAGCTTGCGTTCAAATGCATTTGACAGGATACTCGATACAGTTTTAAAGAGTTCTAATTCAGACTTGCTCCATTCCTGACGAGTATTACAATCATATAAGCCAAAAAGACCATGAAAGGCTCCGTGAACATATAAAGGATAACCAATAATTGATTTGATATCCTGAGATGCCAGTAGTGTTCTGAGTTTTTCAGGTAATTTTGAAATATTTTCAGCGTAAACATATCCCCTGTCTATAAGAATGGGCTTCCATAAGGGTAATGCCTTTTGCATAACACCATGAAGCTGATCTTTTTGTGGAGGAATATGGGCGTTGCACCACTCAAAGGGGACTGCGCCCTGAGTACCCTCACCTGTGCCTTCAACAACGTAAACGCGACTAACGTTTGTATGCCTGCCAATTTTCTCTAATGAAGAGAGGATCCTGTCTTCAAAGCTAGTAGTGGAGTTAAGCTCAAGAGAAATTTCTGATAACAGTACTTGCTGAGCAAGATTCTGTTGAAGAGCAAGTTCAGCCTTTTTGCGATAACTAATATCTCTGATACTACCCAGGGCAATGTCCTTTCCCTGCTGTTTAATAAGTTGGCCACTGATTTCAACATCAAGAAGATGGCCCTTTTTATGATAGATTTTTGAAACGAAGCCAATAATTGCCTTTTTTCTAAAAACATCCGTCAAAACAGACAAATAAGCTTTGACTTCTCTTTTCGGTATTAATTTCAGGAAAGACTTACCTATTAATTCTTCGGGTTTATAATCCAGAATCTTTTCTACACTGTTATTAATAAAGCCGATAATGCCTGCTTTGTCAAGTGTAAAGATAACGTCCATTGAAGATTGGGTAATAATACTGTATTTTTCTTCACTTTCAATGAGGCTGTCGTTATTGGTACATGCAAGGCAGGCTTGTGCCAACTTATTGTTTACCTCGCGGAGGGTAAACAGTATGTCATTATCAAGCGGTTTTGTGTTTTTTATCAAAACCAGACAGCCAAAGTCACGCAGTTTCATGATATGATAAAACACACCGCGCTTAATTTGTCCGGAAATGGGCAACTGATCGTGAAAATCAGCAAGCCCTTTGTCTTTTGATGATTCTATTAGTATATCTTCAATTTCCTGATAGTTTTTGCCTATTTTCAGCGTGTAGGGAATTGAAAAAACCTGTTCAACAGAGTATTCTGTTTTTTCAGTTGAACTTATTCTGAATACAAGACCAGCAACACAGTTAAGTGGCCTTAGGTAAGCAAGCAAAGCAGACCTGAGCATGTTATTCAGGTTTAGACTCTTGCCTATGGACATGGCGATATTGTAGAAAATCTGTATTTGCTGGGCTTGTTGGCTCATATTTATTTTTCAGGTTAGAAGCAACCAATCACAGAAGTCTTATTGTAAAACTCCAAATAATCTTTTCCGTTATTCGCAATCTCGCCAATTGTTAGTGCTCCGAAAACCGGAAGGTTTTTACTTTTGGAGTATACCGTGGCTATTTCCTGTTCAAAGTCATTTTCAAGAAATAAAACACGTGATATGCAATCGATGAAAAATATAAAATGCTCAGGATCACCTTCCATACTTTGCATGGCCATTGTTACAGCTTGACCGGCAGCTTGAATAAGTGATTCTTTGTTGCCTGATAGTATGTTGACGAATGATCCGGTTTCAACCTCCCCAACACAGATCAAACTACTATTCTCACCCAGAAACAGTGGGTCTCTGACCACTTTCTCAGCATCTATCTTTTCAATACCAAAAGGACAGCCCTTTGCAATGTCAAAAAAATTGTCCTGGCCAATTGATTGTCCGGTATATTTATCCACTGCTTCCTTATACACTTCAAAAGCAGGTTTATTATCAAGTTCATTGATTATAGTTTTGTCTGCTGAAGTAACTTTATACGGTCCGGCAATAGTTTCCCAACCATGTTTTACACCGATCCCTGATTTGATAGTAGTTCCACAAATAATTGCGCAATCTTGTTTGAGCCCCTCATTAGTGATAATACAAGGCTTCTGTTTAAGACTTAGGGAACCCGCACCTCCACCTATGTAATTATTTTCGAGGCCAAAGATGGAGAAGATGCTCTCAATGAAGGCCCCAACTCTTTCAGCAAAGCCATCAATAAAGATGAACATGGTATTAGTGTCTGAGTATTTTTTAGCTAGTTTAATTAATTCTCCATCAAAATCAGTCTCAGAAGAACTAAGGTTCTCTATAAGACTTAAAGATGGTGACCAATCGCAAGCCATAACAATAAATCCTGTCTCATATCTATGATCATTGAAAATGATGCCTGGAAAAACACCTCCGAAAATAGGTTTTGTAAATGAAGTTAAAATTATATCAAGTTTCTCCGGTGAGTAGTTATTGGCGTCGCATGCAAGCAAGAGGATGCCATGAACTGTATCATCATCTTCCAGACTTGATAGTTGTTTTTGAAGAGCCTTAATTTCAGGCTGTTTGTAGTAATTTATTTTCATGCTATTTTTTATAAAGTAAACGGCTTACGCATCGAAGGTAATAAAGTTCAACCAATCCTGTGATATACTCAATATGAACCGAGCATGACAAAAGGAAATTATTATTTCACACACGAGGATGATTATTTTTGTTATGTGAGCTCCATCCGACAAATAGAATTAAATATAAACGGATGAAAAGGTGAAAGAGTATGATATTCATCTGAAGGATGTTACCGGGGCGTCAAAACCAGGATATTCTGTTGAAGTAGGACGAGGTATTCTGGATATTCCCTCCTTCGTCAGGATGCTAAGAGAAGTAAATTATACCGGGGTGGTTAGCTTAGAACACGAAAGAAATATGGATAACCCTTTCATGGGTATCGCCGAGTCAATTGGTTATTTCAGAGGAGTGATTGCTGCAACTAAGGAGTAGAGTCGGGAATCGGGAGTCAGCTACCTGTGGAGCTTCCGATATTCTGATGGAGTACAATCCATTACAGATCTGAAATAGTGATTGAAATTCGCAAGGGTATTATACCCGCTATCGAAACATATTTGTGTAACGGATTTTTCTGTTTCAATCAGCATCTTTGCTGCAAGACCAATACGAACCTTTTTTACATATTCCATGAAGGTCAGATTAGTCTTCTTCTTAAAATACCTGCAAAATGAGCCTGGAGCCATGTTAATCTGCTCTGCCACTTTCTTCAGCTTTATCCCTTCCTCTATATGAAGGAATACATATTCATATACCCGATTAATCTGTCCGAGGTCTTTTGTGAAATGAGCCGAATAATTTAGTGTTTCTGTCAGGTATTCGAAGTCTCCGATGTGAATCAGCTGATTAAATACATTTAACAGATTAATGTAGCTTTCTAATCCGTTCATATTCACAAGCTTCACTAGATTAGCTTTAACTTTTTTCACTTCCTTTCCTTTAAAGGAGATCCCTTTATCAGCTTTTTTCAAGAGTTTAACAACACCTTCCAACTCAGGAATATTGAAGAAATCTGAACGGATAATATTTTCATAAAAATGAATTGTAATACAAGTTGGTGGTGTATTCGTCTTGCTTTCCAGAATTTCCCAGCAGTGAGGTATTTCCGGTCCAAGAAGAACCAGATCATTATCCTCAAAACTGGAAATATCATTGCCGACAATCCTTCTACCCGCTCCTGAAACAATAAAATTTAATTCGAAATTTTTATGTGAGTGAATTATTGGGAGGCGTTCATCCAGTTCAATCTTTCGTGCGATGAATGAGTGCTTACTGGGGATATTTATTTTCTCAAAAACATAATCCATGCCAAGGACATTAAATATTGCACAAAATAGAAAATATTATTGTCATTTTCTTCGATTTGGGTTAAGAAACAGTGTGAATTGACTAAAATAGCAGGAGTTAGATACCCTTCTGATAGCTAATTTTGTCTAATAAGATAATAAGATAATAAGTACATGTAAGTCAAAAATTCCTTTATTATGCAATTTCCTTTAAAAGGAATCATTCCGCCTGTAATTACTCCATTAAATAATTATTACGAACTTGATGTTGAGGGATTACATAATCTCGTTGAGCACCTGATTTCCGGGAAAGTGCATGGTCTGTTCCTCCTTGGTACTAATGGAGAAGCTCCTTCTCTTAGTTACAAGCTTCGAAAAGATTTTATTAAATTGACCTGTGATCTGGTGAATCATCGGGTTCCTGTATTGGTTGGAATATCAGATACATCGTTCGCCGGTTCACTGGATATTTCTGAGTATTCAAAAGCTTGTGGTGCAGATGCAGTTGTTGTTGCTCCACCATATTATTTTCCTGTTGCTGAGGAAGAGTTGATAAACTATTTCGAAGCACTAACTACCAGATTGGATTTGCCATTTCTATTGTATAATATGCCAAGCCATACAAAAGTTAGTTTGTCAATTGAAACTGTCAAAAGAGTGAAAGAAATGGGGGCAATTGGGATCAAAGACAGCTCTGGAGATATGTTCTTTTTATATTCCTTAATCGAAGAATTTATTGATTCGCCAGACTTCTCAATATTCACCGGTACTGAGCTGTTTTTACCCGAAACAATCAGATATGGAGGCCATGGAGCAGTTGCCGGTGGGGCAAACATATTCCCAGAGCTGTTTGTCAAACTGTATGAAGCATCTATAAATAATGATTCTGAGACAATTGCACGGCTTCGGAAAAAAGTAATAATGCTGTATGATACTATATATAAGGTAGGGAGATTTACATCAAGAATAACCAAGGGAATAAAATGCAGTTTATCTGTAATGGGAGTTTGTAGCGATTATATGGCACCTCCATTCTGTAACTTCAACTCTACAGAACGAAAAGAGATAGAAGAACACCTGAAAGATATATCTAAAGTGAATTAATCATGGAATTCCAGCTGGGTACAATTGACACAAGTATTTTGCTTATTTATGGAATTGTACTGGTTGGTATGGGTGTCTATTTTGTTAGAAAAAACAAGACATCTGAACAGTTTATGGTAGCCGGGCGAAGCATTCCTGCCTGGGCAGCCGGTTTGGCAGTGATGAGTGCTTATACAAGTAGTATTTCATATATTGCTGTTCCGGGAAAAGCTTTCGATTCAAATTGGCATCCACTGATTTTTGCTTTAACTGCCTTGCCTGTTGCATGGTTCGTTACGAAATATGTTGTTCCATATTACAGAAAAAAGAACATTATTTCAGTTTATGGATTTCTTGAGGAAAAAATTGGAGTATGGGCCAGGATCTATGCATCTCTGTCATTCGTACTATTTATGATAGGGCGAACGGCCGTTATCCTTTATCTTTCGTCACTTCTATTGAGCTCTTTTGTAACTATTGATATTCGGATACTAATTGTTATGATTGGTATCATAACTATTGTTTATACCTTAATGGGAGGCATGGAGGCTGTAATCTGGACAGATGTGGTACAGTCGGTAATCATGATCGGTGGTATTCTTTTCATCGGGTTTATTCTAACTAAAGATGTTTTTGCAAAACCTGATTTCCTGATCCAGAATGCTTTTGATGCAAACAAGTTCAGCTTGGGGGAAAGTACTTTGTCGTTGAAGAGCCGAACTATCTGGGTTATG
>JAYEHE010000360.1:0-9597 GCA_034659415.1 Candidatus Zixiibacteriota bacterium
TCTTATAATCGGCGGGCATTATATTTCCGGACTAACTGTAATCATTGTAGGAGTTCTTATTATCAGCCAAATTGATAATATCCTAAGACCATATTTAATCTCTGGCAAAACCCACATTCATCCACTGCTTCTTTTCTTTACTATTATGGGCGGAATATATTTGTTTGGCTTGCTGGGAATTGTTTTAGGTCCGATGATCGCCGCTATTTTTGTTACAATTCTAACAATCTTTGAATTCAAACTTCACCCTCAGGATGACACTCTGAATTTTGATCAATAACATTTATTACTTCCTTGTGTATTAAATTATATTTTCACTTTACTAAGAGACCATTAATATCGTTATTTCAATAAATTGTCCTGTTTTATTTAGTGGAGGTTTATATGTTATCAACAAAATCAAAATTATTTATTTTCACCATAATAGTAATAATGCTATCATCAATGACAATCTATTCATCTGTTCATCCATCTTATTCAAAAAAAGTCGTTATTGATACAATGCCATTTTATCCCGATGCTATTTATGATAAAACAACTCCAAGGCCCAATGACTATCTTAAAAATAAAATCGGCGAGTGGCCCGTAAAATATCATGAGATTGAACCTTATATAAATAAAGTTTCCATTTCTTCATCACGTGTAATTGTTGAGACTTACGGGCGAACTCATGAAGGGCGCGACCTTTTTAATGTAATTATTTCATCGGAATCAAATATTGAGAGAATAGAATCTATCAGAACTGATTTGAATAAAATTTCCGATCCGGATAAGATTTCAAGCATTCAGGAACTGCATAAGATTACTAAAACATTACCAGCTTCAGCCTGGCTTGGTTACTGTGTTCATGGCGATGAAATTTCTGGGGTCGATGCCGCAATACAGTTAATTTACCATCTGACAGCGGCTCAGGATTCGGCAACTTTGCATCTTTTGGATAACGTAGTTATTATAATTGACCCAACTCAAAATCCTGATGGCCGCGAAAGATATTTATCAATGCTACAAACTTATAAAAGTTTTATGCCAAATTATGATCGTCACGCTATGCAACATCAGGGCGTATGGCCTTGGGGCAGGGGAAATCATTATTTATTTGACCTAAACCGAGATTGGATATTGAATGTTCAACCAGAGACCAAAGGAAAACTTCAAACTATTTTGAGATGGAATCCTCAACTGGTTGTTGATGCCCATGAAATGGGTTCAAGTGACAATTTTCTATTTACTCCTCCCAGAGAACCGGTGAATTTTAATACTCCAAGTAACGTTAGAAAATGGTGGGATTTATTTCATAAAGATCAAGCGTCAGCATTCGATGTTCGCGGGTGGCCTTATTATATTGGAGAATGGCACGAACAATGGTATCCGGGATATGGATCTGCATGGGCAACTTTTTCTGGGACAGTTGGCATCTTATATGAACAGGCAGGCGTTGACGGCATGTTCGTCAAACAACCCAACAATTACATTTTAACTTATCATGAAGCAGTTAATCATCATTTTACATCATCAATCACTAATCTTTTTACAACCGCTAATAATAGAGAAAAATTATTAAACGATTATTATCAAACGCGGAAAAAGATTGTTGATAATGGCAAAAGCTCAGGACTGCAATTCCTTTTTAAACCGGACAAAGATGAAATTAAAATGAAAAGGTTTATTGAAAATTTAATTACGCAAGGCATCAATGTTACAAAAGCCACAAAAAGCTTTGTCGTTACTAACGCTGTTAATACTTTTAATGAAAAACAATCATCTGTTAAGTTTCCAGAAGGCACTTATATTGTCAATACCGCTCAACCATCCGGTGCGTTAGCTAAAGCTGTGCTTGAATTTGACCCAAGATTATCTTATGAATTTCTAAAAGAAGAGCGGCGGGAACTTGAGAAATTTGATGAATCAAAAATGTACGAAGTTTCCAGTTGGTCACTTCCATTGGCTTATAATATTGATGCTTATTGGACAACATCAAAATTCAATGTCAATTCCGAAAAAATAACCGAGGTTCAATTATCTTCCGGTTCACTTATTAACCCCGATGCTGATTTCGCATGGGTGATTAATATGCTTGGAGAAAAAACATACAAAGTATTAAATCGCCTGTTTTTAGAAAATATTATTATCTACGCTTCTGAAAAAGAATTTACAGTTGAAAACATCAAGTACAATGCAGGATCGTTAGTTATCAGACGAAGAGGCAACCCGCCGAATACAGTAGAAGTTTTAAATAAGATTGCAGAACAATACGGTTTGGATATTAATGGTGTCAATACCGGCCAATCTTCTTCCGGTTCATTTTTAGGAGCACCAACTTTCCGCATGTTGAAACAACCCAAGCTGGCGATACTAACCGGAGAACCTTTGGGAATTACTTCATTTGGAAGCTTGTGGAATGCGATTGATTTTGAATTGGGAATACCTCATTCACTTCTAAGAATTTCTTCGCTGGGATACGCAAATCTTGACAAATACAATGTTTTGGTAATCCCATCTGCATGGGGTTCATTATCCAACGAATTAACTGGCTATGTTAAAGAAAAAGTTAGCGGTTGGATAAGAGGCGGAGGTACTCTCATCTGTGCGGGTAATGCAACTTTCTGGGCGGCTGATTCTTCAACGGGATTATCTGAAACACGCACCCGAAGGAATATACTTGAAAAATTAACAGATTACGGCAAAGCCTTAGAGAGAGAAAAACATGCGGAATCCCCACCGCTTGACACGATAGCTCTCTGGTACCCGGAAAAAGTTAAAAAGAAAAAAGATAAAAAAGAAAAACCATCGTCACTGCCCAAAAAAGAACTTGAAGATATTGATAGGTGGCAACGTAAGTTTACTCCACGGGGTGCAATACTTAAAGTTAATCTGGACAACGAAGATTGGATGACTTTTGGATTAGGTAAATCAATTCCGGCTATCTTTAGTGGAAGCAGAGTCTTAATGGCTAAATCTCCGGTATCTACTCCAGCACGTTTTGCTGATAAAATTAATTTAAGAATGTCGGGGCTTCTCTGGCCCGAAGCACGAGAGAGAATAGCTGAATCAGTTTATGCAACTCATGAATCTAAAGGAAGGGGACAAATAATTCTTTTCCCTCAGAATCCGAATTTTAGAGGCTACTTTTATGGTACGCGAGCGATGCTTGTCAACGCCATATTGTATGGTCCTGGTCTCGGGAGTAGAACTTCAGAACCTTATCAACAGGATGAAAAGTAAATAGTTTTATGAAAAATAAAAGAGTATTAGTTACCGGTGGTGCAGGATTTTTAGGTTTGCATCTTGCTAAAAATCTCCAACATAGGGGAGTTTCATTTTTAGCCTTAAATGACATTGCTCCGTTTATTGAGAATGAATACAGCGATGATATGCTTCTGGTAAATCAGGATGTTCGCAACCCCGAAGGAATGTTTAATCTTATCAATGACAATAAAATTGATATAATAATTCATTGTGCCGCCGCTTTACCTCTTTGGAAAAAAGAAGAGATATTGACAACCAATATTGCAGGCGTTCGAAACACTCTTGAGCAAGCAAAAAAATGCGATGTGGAAAGAGTTATATTTATCAGCTCAACTGCTGTCTATGGCGTTCCGGAAAAACACCCGATTGAAGAAACCGATAATCTTGTTGGGGTAGGCCACTACGGCATTAGTAAAATTGAGGGCGAAAAAATCTGTGCTGAGTTTCGTAATCAAGGAATGTGTGTTCCTGTTATAAGACCCAAAACTTTTATTGGTACGGCTCGCTTGGGAGTATTTCAAATTCTATATGATTGGGTTGATTCCGGAAAGAAAATTCCAATTATCGGAAGTGGCAATAACCTTTATCAATTATTGGAAGTTACTGATTTGATTGAAGCTATTACCCTTGCCGGTTCAGTTGACCCTGATATTGCCAATGATGTATTTAATGTTGGAGCGCAACATTTTGAAAAAGTTAAAAAAGACGTTGGAGCTTTGTGTAATTTTGCAGGAAATGGCTCAAAAGTAATGCCCACCCCTGCTCCACTTGTAAAAGGAGCATTGGCAGTTTTTGAATTTATGAAAATCTCTCCTTTATATAAGTGGGTATATGGAACCGCTGATAAAGATTCATTTGTCTCGACTAAAAAAATTGAAAATAAATTCGGTTGGAAATCAAATTTTTCTAATGAAGATGCACTGACAACATCTCATAAATGGTATATGGAACATAAAGAAGAGCTGGAACATCAAAAATCTGGAGTTACTCATCGAGTTGGGTGGAACCAGGGTATTTTGAAGTTTTTCAAAAAATTCCTTTGATTTTATAACTATAACACGAATAAAATAGCATTATTTCATAAAAGCTGTCGATAATATGAGCAAGGAACAAATTATGAAGATACTAAAAAAACATATTCAATTTTATTTTCTGCTAATTCTGTTTGTAATAGTCAATTCATGCAGTACAGAAAATAATAAAAAGTTGCCAATAACTACATCTTCAAAACCTGCATTAGAAAATTATCTTAAAGGCATAGAATTAAATGATAAATTACAACGTTTAGAAAGTAGAAAATACTTTGAGAAAGCTATCGAAGAAGATCCTGAATTCGCCTTGGCACATCTGAACCTTGCTTTTGTTCAACCAACTACAAAAGCTTTTATGGCTAGTTTCAATAATGCTAAAAAAAATATTGATAAAATCTCCGATGGCGAAAAATATTGGATATTAGGATATGAAGCCGGAGCAATAAGCGGTAATGCCAAAAGGCAGGAAAAATATTACAATAAACTTGTTAAAGAATATCCTAATGATGAAAGAGTTCACTTAATTCTTGGTAATTTTTATTTTTTCAATCAAGAATATAAAAGAGCAATCAAAGAATATAAAATAGCGGATAAAATTAACCCTGAACTATCTCCAATTTATAACCAAATGGGCTATGCCTATAGATATTTAGGGGAATATGATGAATCTGAAACAGCTTTCCAGCATTATATCTCTTTGGTTCCCGATGATCCCAACCCTTATGATTCTTATGCGGAATTGTTAATGAAAGTTGGTAAATTTAATGAATCCATAAATAATTATAAAAAAGCACTTCAAGTTGATTCTAATTTTTTCGCTTCTTACAGCGGAATTGCTTCCAATTTGAATCTACAGAACAATCATGAACAAGCCAGATTATTGCTTGAAGATGCATTATTAAATGCTCGTGATGAAGATGAACAACGTAGAATGCTAACTGGAATTGCAATTTCTTTTATCGATGAAGGTAATTATAGCGATGCTATCAAAACGATAAAAAAACAATATGAAATCTCTGCCTCATCTAATGACAATATCTCAATGGCTAATGACTATTTACTGTTGGGACAAATATATCTGGAGATGAATCAACCGGACAAAGCATTTGAATTTTTTGAACAAACTTTAGGCATAATCAAAGAATCCCATATTCCCCAGGCTAATAAAAACTTATTCAAAATAAATCATCTTTATTTTTCTGCCAGGATTCATATAGCTAAAGGAAATATTGAAAGAGCCAGAACAAGAATTTCAAAATTCGGGAATTACGCTAAAACAAATAATAACCAGATTCAAATTCTTCTGTTTCATGAACTCAACGGATTAGTTGCTATGCATGAAAAAGAACATCATCAAGCTATCAAAGAATTCTTAAAAGCCAACCAACAAAATCCATATACATTTTACAGATTGGCTAAAGCTTATTCTGCATTAGGTGAAAATAATACGGCCATGAAATATTACCAGAGAGCGGCTAATTTCTACGGAGTAAATAATATCAATTATGCATTCATTCGAAACAAAGCTAATCGGATGATTGTTTCGATGTAGCAAAATTCTTTATTATACAATCACAAAAAAGCCACCCTCAGACAATGCCAAGGGTGGCTTAATTTTATTTATAAAGTATAAACTCGTGATTAACGAATCAAAGTGGTAAGACCACCTTAGGTTCCCATCTGCCACGAAGATAAATATATCTTCTGTTCGGCAGTAAGTTTATCAATAGACACACCCATTGATTTCAATTTAATCTTAGCAATATCAGTATCAACTTTATCCGGAAGAACATAAACTTTATTTTCAAATTTCTTGTGATTCTTCACAACATGTTCTGCCGCCAATGATTGATTGGCAAATGACATATCCATTACCATCGCCGGATGTCCCTCAGCCGCCGCCAAATTTATAAGACGTCCTTCGGCAAGAATATAAATTTTCTTTCCGCCGATTGTATGTTCTCCAACTACCGACCGTACAATTTTTTTCTTTGAGGTTGCTTTATTTATAGCCGGAAGATCTATCTCAGCATTAAAATGACCGGAGTTGCAAATGATAGCTCCTTCTTTCATTTTTTTAACATGTTCCAGGCGAATTACATTGATATCACCGGTAACAGTAATAAACAAATTTCCTATTGATGCCGCTTTAGACATTGGCATTACCTGAAAACCATCCATAACCGCCTCAAGTGCTTTAACTGAATCAACTTCGGTAACTATAACATGAGCACCCATCCCTTTTGCCCTATTAGCCAAACCACGTCCGCACCAGCCATAACCGGCAATAACAACGGTTGACCCTGCAATAAGCATATTTGTAGCACGAAGAATGCCATCAATTGTAGATTGTCCGGTACCATAACGATTATCAAAGAAATGTTTTGTTTTGGAATCATTTACGGCAATTACAGCAAACTTTAATGCTTTATCATCCGCCATTGCTTTTAACCGAATCACTCCGGTGGTGGTTTCTTCGGTTCCGGCTAAAACAGAATCAAGCAGTTCGGTTCGTTCCTGATGTAAAGTAGAGACCAGATCAGCACCATCATCCATAGTAATGTGCGGTTTGGTATCCAACGCCTGATGAATATGTTTATAATAAGTTTTGTTATTTTCGCCATGTATGGCAAAAACCGAAATTCCATATTCTTTGACCAGTGCCGCCGCAGTATCATCCTGAGTTGAAAGAGGATTTGAAGCACACAAAGCAGTATTGGCACCTCCGGCTTTAAGAGTCCGCATTAGATTTGCAGTTTCGGTGGTAACATGAAGACAACAAGCGAGATTAATACCCTTAAGCGGTTTTTCTTTTTTAAATCTTTCACGGATCGACCGAAGAACAGGCATATTTTTCTCTGCCCATTCAATTTTTTCTTTTCCTTGCTTTGCCAGTTTGACATTTTTTATATCATATTTAATTGCCATAGTTAAGCATCCTTTGCCAGTAGTTTAGCTTTGTCAGTTTTTTCCCAAGAAAATTCCTTTTCAGAACGACCCAAATGTCCGTAGGCAGATGTTTTGGAATAAATCGGACGAAGCAGGTCAAGTTCTTTAATGATACCTTTTGGAGTCAGATCAAAATGTTTTTTAATCAATTCCACTATCCGTTCGTTGGAAATATTATTGGTTTTATCACAGAAGACCATCAGTGAAACCGGTTCGGCTACACCAATAGCATAAGCTACTTGGAGAGTGCATTTTTCAGCCAATCCCGAGGCTACCACATTTTTCGCAATGTAGCGTGCCATATAGCAAGCCGAGCGATCAACTTTTGTTGGATCTTTTCCGGAGAAAGCTCCTCCGCCGTGCGATGCCATACCGCCGTAAGTATCGACAATGATTTTTCTTCCAGTCATCCCAGTATCAGACTGAGGACCACCAACAACAAATTTTCCGGTCGGATTGACATAAAATTTAGTTTTTCTATCAATCAAATTAGCCGGAATAATAGGCATAATTACTTTATCAATTATTTCGTCGGTAGCTTTTTTTGTGATTTTCTTTTTATTTTTACCTAAAATTTCTTCGGTATGCTGTGAAGAAATAACCACCGCATCAACTCTACTTGGCTTACCATTTTTATATTCTACGGTAACCTGAGACTTACCATCGGGACCCAAATAAGGAAGAATTTTTTTCTTCCTAACCTTTGCCAATTGCTGGGTAAGTTTATGAGCAAACATTATTGGCATTGGCATCAATTCTTTGGTTTCTTTACAGGCATACCCAGACATAAGTCCCTGATCACCAGCACCTCCGGTATCAACACCCTGAGCAATGTCCGGTGATTGAGAACCTATAACATTGAGGATTGCACAGGAGTCATAACAAAAGCCATATTCACTTTTATCATAACCGATATCTTTGATGGCACTTCTAACCAGATTTGGAATATCCACATAAGCATTAGTTGTTATTTCACCACCGACAACAACTAATCCAAGTGTTACGAAAGTTTCACATGCAACCCGTCCAGTTCGGTCCTGTCTGATTACTTCATCGAGTACTTCATCAGAAATCCTGTCACATAGTTTATCAGGATGTCCTTCTGTAACTGATTCTGAAGTAAAAAGGAAATTTCCAGCCATTTTTTACCTCCTTATTTTATTATTTTATATTTGTCGCCAATATCCAATTCCTGCTCTACATTTTCCACTTGTGCTTTTCTGCCTATAATTGAGTTATGCAGTTTTGAATTTTTTATTATTGCTTTATCGCTTATAATAGAATCAGATAATTCTGAGTTTTCAACAATAACTTTTTCTCCAATAGATACATTTGGTCCAATTTTTGAATTACTAACTTCTGCTGTTTTAGAAATATAAACCGGCTGTATAATTTCTGTGTTGGGCAAGTCAATATCCGTTACGGCATTTGATTTCAAATAAACTTTATTAGTCTCAAGTAAAGTCTTTCGAGTTCCACAATCATACCATTGGTGAAGTTCATACGGAGTAAATTCTATTCCATTTGATAACATGCCTTGAAGAGCATCGGTGAACTGAATCTCTCCGCTGGTAAGTTTGCCGGAATCAATATGTTTCTGCAATATTTCTTTTAATAAATTCGATTCTTTAAAATAATAGAGGCCTATAAGAGCCAGATTTGATTTAGGGTCAGCTGGTTTTTCCTCTAACCCAACAACGTAATCACCCTTTAGCTCAGCGATTCCAAACCTATGAGGGTCATCAACCTGTCTGACTCCAAGCACATAATCTCCGGTTTTAGTAAATAATTTAAAATCACAATCAACGATAGTATCGCCAAGGATTATTAATAGCTCTGAGTTTTCCATTTCTTTCATCGCCAGATTAAGTGCATAACCAAGACCCAGAAGTTTTTTCTGTCTTATAAATCTGCATTTATAATCATAATTCTTTAAAATATATTCTTCTATCTGTTCGCCTAAAAAACCAATCACAAAAATCAATTCATCAACAACAATGGATTCCAAAGGTTTTAAAACATGGTCAATAATTGTTTTTCCAGCACAATCCAAAAGAGGTTTAGGTCTGGTTAGAGTATGTGGTCTCAAACGGGTGCCTTCACCGGCAACCGGTATAATTACTTTCATTGTCTCTCCATAATTTCTGTTATAGTATATAAACTAAAACAGTTTGACAATTAAAACTATTGAATTTCAAAGATTGAAATTAAGATTATATGCTTATTTCAAAGGAAGTCTGACCAAATTTCCACCATTCTCTTTTTGTGAGAGATAAGAAATTGATTCTTGATTTTTATGATAAAGACCAACAGACATTGAAACAAACTGTGTTCCAAACGAAAATTTCTGGCTTGCGATATAAATATTTTC
>JAYEHE010000361.1:0-9568 GCA_034659415.1 Candidatus Zixiibacteriota bacterium
CAAACGGTTCGCTTCAAAACGAGGTGTCCATACAAATGAAAAGGAACCAAAATTATTATAGTATTCTACTCTGATTGCATTTTGTGGAGCTTTCAAATACTGGTCGTCCCGTCCGACAAAAAATGAACGGTAATCTTTAGCAAAAACATCATTTATGAAAATCAGATCACCGGTGCCCCAAGTTAAAATCTGTCGTCCGGCTTTAACATCAATATTACTACCTAAACGAAACTTGAAATAACCTTCCCGTAATTCCCAATCATATTGAACAGTATCAGAAGCATCATAGAGAAAATCAAGACGACCAAAAAATTCACCGTTGTCGCCAAAATGTTCAGCTCTAAGCTGCATTCTCGTTTCGCTGGCAGTAAACTCGGTAGCAGTGGGATTGTTTTGATCAAGTCGTGCTCCATACAATCCTTGCAGAAATCCATCGATGCTTACTTCAGCCGCTACCGGTACCGCCATTATGAGGAGCAAAAAAACACTCAGTAATTTATAAAAGTTATTCATGATATACCTCCTCCTATTTCACAAATTCCCGAGGAGGATTCTTCAAATAACGTTCAGTAAAATATTCAGATTTGAGACCCTGATTATAAGCTATTTCAGAAAAAGAAACCGTAGTCTTACCACCTTTTTTTACATTTTCCATTGAACGAACAGTTATTGTTAAAATTCCGCTTATATCTTCGATTTTTTCAGCACGGAATATTTTCACAAGTTTATCTTTTTTGTTATAATATTCTTCTCTTAGAGGCAGATTAGTTTTTTTATCAACATAAGAGTATTTATGTGCAAAACCATCGTATTCTTCTTTAGGAATAGATTCAATTACATAGACATCGGCACCGTCAATGGTAGAATCTTTAATCAGTTTATGATTATCCTCGCTCCAATGCCTTCCAGAAACATCTTCATAACTGAAATCAGAACCGACAAAACTTGAGTTTTTATCATCGGCAGAAATAGGCTTGATTAAATCAACCGAGGGAATATAAATCCAACGAGCATCATTGCTTTCCGGATCCTTATGTACCATAAAAGTCATGCGGGAAACATCGGATGGTTTTTTGAAATAGGTATAATATTTCTGGGTGCCACCATCGGTTTCATCAAGACGAAGCATGATAAACTCGCGGACACGTTCTTTTCCTCTCTTATTAACAATAGACATGTGCACATCAGAGACCCCATCATCGGCAGCGTAGAAATATGCCAGGTGAGATTTTTTCATAATCTCAGCCGCATCCTGTGATGATACTGTCGGGGCAAATATTGCTAATCCGACCATCAATAACAATAAATTCACTTTTAAATTTCTCATTTTTTTCTCCTTTTATACTTACTTTTTTTATACTTTTTCAATTTCAGCAGAAGCATCAGTTAATGTTTTGGCTTTTGCTTTAAATAAAACTTTTTGGAAAGTTTTTGCAAGTGCCGGCAATAGCAACAATGTTACTAATCCAGATACAACCATGATTGCCAAAAAGAATGAACCAACAGTAATATATGGAACCAGTGTTGAGAACATCATCGGGATAAAACCAATAGCAATAACTAAAACATTGCGGCTAATTGCACGTCCGGCGCCCTCGAATATTTCATGAAATGATTCGTTAAAATTATTATTTTGTTTAAAAATTGTTCGCATTCGCTGTATAAAGTGAATAGCAAAATCAATTGACAACCCTAACGTCAGCGATGACAGCACTGCCACCGGCATATCGTATGGTTTTCCTATATAACCGACAAAAGCATAAATCGCCATGATTGTAATTGTCAATGGCAACATTGATATCAATCCCCAGCGAACTGAACGGAAAAGAAAAACCATCATGAAAAATACAACTGCAAATGAACCTAAAAGAGAACGCCGTAACCCAGTTACCATTTTATCCTGCCATATAATATTTATGTAAGGTAATCCTGCCCAATTTATATCAAGATTTACAGGTGGAGGATTGTTTGCAATAAATTCATTTGCTTGTTCTACAACTGCAGAAACTTTTTGATTGTCACCATTAGTCATCTGAATCCACAGATTGGCTTTGTTATAATCAGATGTTACAAATTTGTACAAATCTTCAGGGTCACCACCGGACATTTCAAACATAAAGAGCATCTGTGCCACTTCATTTTGGTTATCCGGAATAGATGCCTTACTTGAATCTGCCTCAAAAAGTTCATAGCGGACTTTTGTTACAACATCAGGCAAACCAGTGGTTGCCCCGACTATTTCATTTCTTTCAAGTTCTCTCTGAATGGACACTATATAGTTTAGAACTTTTGGAGATTTCATCATATCATCATCTTCTGATTCAAAAACCAGATAATTCATATAAGTTCCGGCTAAATGACTGTTCATGGCTGTATCAGCCTGCCGAATTGGATGTGATTTTTTAAACCATTTAACCGGATTGTCATTAACAACAATCAAAGATAAACCTACAGCCGACACAACGATAAGAATCAAGGCTCCGCCTATAATACCGCGATTATGTTTTCCGGAAAAGTTACGGAAGGAGTGCATAATTTTTGATAATATTCCATGTTCATCATCTTCCACTCCGAAATTTTTCAAAGTCTTTGTCGATATAAGCATCGCAATAGCAGGATTAAGAGTCAAAGATAAAAACCAGGCTACAATAATACCAAACGCCACAAAAATACCAAACACCTGTACCGGCGGAATTGGAGTTAATGCTAAAGAAATAAATCCGGCAACAGTTGTCAGTGAAGTAAAGAGCATCGGCGTGAATAGTTCGTTGATAGCGTGCCGGATTGTAGCATCTTTGTGTTTGAATTTCTTGAAATGATCATGAAATTCAGATATTATATGAATTGAATTCAAAACCGAAATTGGTATTAAAAATATTGGAATCATTGATGACATAATATGAACAGTATTACCGGTCATAATCAAAAGACCCATCGACCAAATAACTGCCATCATTGCCACCACCATCGGCGCCAACACAATTTTCATCTTCTTAAAAAACATAACCATTAATAAAAAGATAATTAACATCGCCGCAGGAGCAGAATACGCCATCTGGGAAAACATTTCAGCACCAAATGAATCTTCGGCAATCGGTAAACCGGCAATATGATATTTTTCATTACCACCAAATTTCTCTACAATTTTTTCAATTTCACCGGCAATTCGATGTGACATATCTTTTGATTCAATTGGGATAAAAATAGCAATCGCCTTACCATCATCTGAGGCTAATTTACCATGTAGAATAGGATTACTTTTAATGCGGCTAAGAATGTACTGGGCTTCTTCTTTGGTTTCAATTTCATCTTCCATTAGTGTTTCAATTATAATTGAACCACCTGAACCTTGCTTGATATCATCAACTGTTGAAGGTGCCAAAATATCATCAGCAATAACACCTTCAATATCTTCAATTTCAGTGGTAATCCTATATATGCGATTAAGCAACTCCGGATTAAAAGCCCCATCTTCGTCAACCACACCAACTGCTATAAAGTCTGATAAATCAAATTCTTCTTTCGTTTGATGATCAAACAGCCTTACTGGTTCATCTGATGGAAGCATATTTTCCGGATCAGTATCAATTTTAATATCCGAAAACTGCATCGCAAAAAAGGCAGTTATCACAACTGCAATCCCTATAACAACCCAGGGGAATTTTATTGAAAATTCCGTTAAACCTTTCTTCATTTTTCGCTCCTTATTTTTTAATTTTCTCATTCATACCGAATTAGATATATAAACCGCCAAAATGATTCAAAAAAGTTTCGCTCTCGTATTCTATTGTGGTTTAAGTGGTTAAGTCCATGGGTGTATGTATTGGCATAAACAAGATAAAATTTTCATTCATTGATTATCTGAATTACAATATTAATATAACAGGAGAATAACCAAAATACTTGGTTCTAAAACATTCTTTCATCGGTAATAAAATAAACCCTATAAAAATTGTAACCTAATTTGATTGATATGTACATCTTCCTACATTAAAGTATCATTATAATAAACTGCTGAACTTCCAGGGTCGGTACCACCATGCCCAGGGTCAATAACTACAATATTTTGACCAAATGAAGATTGAACAAATAGGATTAAAAAAATATGAAATAATACTATAAGAACTATTATTTTTCCAGTTTTGCAATGCATACTCCAATTCCTCCTGCGATAAATGAGAAGTATCGATTATTAGGTGAAAATACAGGTTGACTTTCAAAAGATGAGGTTGTCATAGGTGAGAATAAGTAATTGGTTCTTGAATTGTTATCAAATAAACAAATTATTGAATTCTCCACATTATAATGACTATCACATGTTACATAGTATAATAAAAGATCACTATTTGTATTGAAGTTATAATCCTCTATCAAACAATAATTAGCGGTTTCTGGCACTTGAAAATTGGGCAACTCAATTTTTATCAATTCATTGTTGGAAAATTGATATTGATATACTTCTCCAGTACGTACTGTATAGACAATTTTATCAAATGACTCACTAGTAACAATACTTGATATTTTCTTATTAATAAGTTCAACTGTATCTTCTTCATTCAAGCTTATTTTATAAAGTGTCGAGTCTAAAAGTTTAATTTGATAATGTTCAGATAATAATACTTGCTGATTTTTTTCAAGGTGTGAAAGAATAATTGGTTCACTTTTGCTGTTTTTATCAGGGTAATAATACACAATATTATCCGGAGTTGAATGTGGTCCGGAAAATTGTGGTTTTTGAGATCGTTCTTCAGCTAAAACATTCTCTTCACCACTAAGATTAATTAAAGACAACCGGTAGGGTCTTCCTCTCTCTGTTTGGGCTAAAACAATTTCTTCATTATTGGCCCATAAGAATTTACGAGCATGGAATGCAATTTCATATATTTCTTTAGTGTTACCAAGGGTATCAGCAATCATTAAAGTTTTACCACTAAAAAAAGCTATTCTTGACCCATCAGGTGACCATTGAACCGGTCGATAGACTGGACCAGAACACGGGCCAATTTCAATAACTTGCGTTACTTCAAAATCAGCGGACTGTAATAAGCCACTCATAATAAAAATCATTAAAACAAGTGTGACTATGAAACTTTTCATTATTTACTCCTATATGTTTTACAGGTATGCAACTAGCTATACAAGGTCAAGAGCCATGCGCTCCTGACATCTTTATTCTTAATATGATTATTTTCAATTGTTATTTCCTTCATCTTATCAAAACGGAGAGGCAGGGATTCGAACCCTGGGTACCCGGAGGTACATCGGTTTTCGAGACCGACGCTTTCGACCACTCAGCCACCTCTCCAAAATATTTGAACGGCTAATTTAAAATATCTTACCAAAAAGTAAAGGTATTAAAAATACTATATGTTTTTCTTAACTACGTCATCAACTCTGAGCGTAAAAAATCTCCTTTTTGAACCAAAACTTTTTGCTCTTTGACAAGTTTCTTAACTATCCCAATTCTTGGCCTAACCACTTGAAAAATCAAAAATGACATAAACACTAAAAAGACAGCTTCTTTAAATCGACCGGTTAGATAAAAATAAATATAACCATAAAAAGAAATAGAGGAAATAATTAGAAATATAGGCCTTGATGCTTTAAAAAGTCCGGTAGCTAAATCGGTTTCAAACGTATCTTCATGACGAATCATCGGTCTCCGAAATGCACGGCTACGCATCCAAAATGCATAAGCCGCCTGAAGAACAGCTAAAAGTCCAAAAACATAAAACAGTCCGTTAGCCATATCACCCGCTTTATTAGCTACGTACGATTTCTGATCAAGGTAATAGCAAATCATCAATCCAGCCATAGGAATAAGGATATTTATAAACATCCCTGAATACAAAGTTTTGGCGATTATACCATGATAATCAATTTCATAATCTTTATTTAACATAAATATCTTTCTTACATTTATTCATAAAATTATTAAATTTTTCTTCTGTCGGCCAGTTTACCAATGACCATATAATTCCAATCGGGTAAAACATATAAAAACGAAAAGCATCTCCTGAAACAAAAAAAACAATTAATCCAAAAACATAAACTGATAAAGTTAATGAAAATTTTATAACCGAAAGAGAATAGAATAATTTTTCAGGAGAAGTGGATATTTTTTGTTTGAGGAATAAAGACAATTGAAATTTTTCAATTATATAATACATCGCAGGAACAACCATTGCCAAAAAATAAAGTATATAAAACAGAATATGCATCTCTCCCCCACCCCGAGGAACCAATTCTACAAAAATCGGGATAAAAATATAAACAATAGGAGATAATACCATCGTTGCATAAGCAATTACCTTCACTGATGACGGGACAGACAAAGACTGCCCACTAAATAAATTACTAAAACGAACTATCCACGAATTTTTTTTCGTTTTATTTTCCAAATTGCCCATTAGTTGATTTGCTCTTTTTTTTGTCTAATTTTTTTAAAAAACAGCTTCATCAAATCTGCAACTTCCTGTTCCATTATCCCGCTAATGATTTCTATCTGATGATTTGTTTTTGGTTCTTGAGGAATATTAAAAATTGAACCACAGGCTCCGAATTTTTTATCTTTAGCACCATAGACAATAGTATTAATTCGGGAAAGCATCGCCGCCCCAGAACACATCGCACAAGGTTCTAAAGTTGAAAAAAGAATACAATTTTCCAAACGCCAGTCTCCGATATAATTATAAGCCGCCGTCAACGCAATCATCTCGGCATGAGCAGTTGCATCGTGAAGCTGTTCGGTTTGATTATAACCGCGTCCGATAATTTTGTTTTCAAAAACGATTACCGCCCCAACTGGGACTTCGTCAGCCTGAAACGCTTTACCAGCCTCCTTGAGAGCTTCGGTCATAAAAAATTGAAGTTCATTATCTGTCATACTGGAATATAGAGATATATGAGAAATTATTCAATGATTTTAAAAATCATTAAATTGCCTGAGCTTAATAGCTAATATTCAAATTTAGAATGTTACGGCGGGTCACAACCAACCTTCGATGAATCCGGAAATTCCTTCGTCCGTCATAGATGGAACAGGCTTTATAATCTTTGTCAACTATCCAATAACCGGCTTATTATTTGATCGGCTTGATTTAAGCCATCATCTGATAAATATAAATTCCCCTTGTCAGGAATCAGATGTCCGGATTCTATAAACAAATCATACTGATTTTTTTTAAATATTTCATCCAAATTAATAAATCTTTTTTCAAACTGTTTTCGGTTTACTCCCTGAACCGTATGAAGCGATAAACTTAGAAAATCTTTTGCAATCAAAAGCATATCTGATTCTTCGTTTGTAATTGGAAGTTTATTATCTTTTATTGATTGCAAATAATCATAGAGATTTGAATTATTTGAAAATATTTTTCTCTTATAAAATGAATGTGCACCTACTCCCAGCCCGATATAATCTCCTCCCTGCCAGTAATTAAGATTATGCTGGCACTCATAAGATTCTTTGGCAAACGAACTGATTTCATATCGTTCATAATCAAATTCTTTAAGCCTCTCAACTCCGCTTTTATACATTCCAAACAGTAAATCTTCACCTGTGAGGTGTTGTCTTTTTGAATTACTCTTTTTATAAAGTGCTGTATTAGGTTCTATTGTTAATTGATATAATGAAATATGTGATGGGTTGAGATTAATCAATTCATCAAGGTCAGATGAAAAGAGTTTTCCGGTTTGCTTGGGCAAACCAAAAAGAAAATCAACAGCAATATTTTCTATATTATAAACATTGCACAAATAAACAGCTTTATTGATATCATGCTGTGAATGTTTCCTGCCTAATAATTTCAAACTGCGTTTATTAAAGGTTTGAATACCCAGAATTACTCTGTTAATACCGATTGAATCAAAGAAATCGAGCTTCTCAGAGCTTATATCTTCTGGATTGCATTCAATTGAGAATTCAAAATCATTTTGGAAATTAAATTTTACTTTTAATTTCTCAATCAAATCAGCCAAAAATTTTTGATTTGCAATCGAAGGCGTTCCGCCGCCTATATATAGAGTTTTAAATTTTTTCAGTTTAGGATATTTTGTTTGAACAAGCTCAATCTCTTTATGGATAGCTTCAAAATATAACTCTTCGAGTGATTTTATATATTGGGTTTTACAATAATCACAATATGTACAGATATTATTACAGAAGGGGTAATGAATATATAAACTTGGAATCATGGCTTACAATGCAGAACCGATTCTATCCCACCTCACCTGTGAAGGGAAGTTTAAGATGGCGTAGCCCACCCATTGGATAGATTCGATAATGTATGGAAATTCCCATCCGGGAGAGTCAGGATCCGGTTGCCAAGACCAATAAACAAAAACCGCTTTACCTCTGATATTCTCAAACGGTACAGTACCCCAAAAACGACTATCACGGCTATCATCTCGATTGTCACCCATCACAAAATATTCCCCTTCGGGAACAGTAAATTTACTGAAATTATCCCTAAATGATAAATCACCGGGGATAATTCGCTGGTCAATATGTTGGGAGTGAAGCGGTATTGGGGCTACATTGCCATCGACATAAACGACCTTATCAGCTACCTGAATAGTCTGTCCGGGTACGGCAATAATACGTTTGATAAAATCTTTGCTCGGGTTGTTCGGATATTTGAAAACAATAATATCGTTCTGTTTTGGCTTTGTTCCGTATTCATAAGTCATCTTATTAACAAAGATATAATCTCCCTCGAAAAGAGAACCTTCCATCGAAGAAGAACTTACTTTATACGCAGAAACAACAAAGACTCTTAGCAGAACAGCCGCTAATAAGGCAATAATAGTAGTTTCCAGATATTCCCGCCAGAGCGGTTTACGTTCTTTGTGCTCAAGCATTTTGCGAGTCTCACGGGAGGTTTTCGCTCGCTTGACATCCTGTATTAAAAAATCTTGATCCATACTTTAAATGTTATCGGTTTGTCCCTATAAATCCTTAACTTCAGGGTCTTATTTTAAGGAAATATATGTAACACAATATGTTACACCAAGAATAAATTATATTTTTTTATGTGATTGACAAGAATTATTAATTTTACTTATATATAGTTGCAGTAAGGGTTGTCTTTTGTAAAAATTAGGGAGGAAAATTATGAGTTTATTACCAACAATAAGTCGATTACAATTAACATGGTATCATTTTGACAAACAAAAGCCTGGAAATTACAAATTTACTACTTTAGAATGTTATGCTCGTTTATTTGAGAAACTTGAGCAGGATATTATGCGGAAATCTAATACCGGATGGAGAGATTCTAAAAAGAAACATATTAAATATGCCTTTTTTAATAATATCATTGATAATGATGTTAATAAAATTGAATCTTTTATAAAAGATTTTCAACAATTTGTTCTAATAGGACTAAATAAAAATATTAAAGATTATTTTAATAATGAAATTTTCTTCTGTATGGCGTTAGATTTTACTTTTAAGAAGGGTTCCAAAGGTCAAGAGCGTACTGACATTTATGAATCTGTTTACAAAGCAAAATATAGTCAATGTGAAAAATCCATGAAAGAGTTAGTCAAACATCTTGAAAAAGCA
>JAYEHE010000362.1:0-2160 GCA_034659415.1 Candidatus Zixiibacteriota bacterium
GAAAATCTTAAAGATGCGTCTAAAAATGATCAAACTATTTCAATCTACACTCATATCCCATTTTGTAAACGAAGATGTTTTTACTGCGGATGTAATACTTGTATTACCAATGATCCCCAAAACTCACTAACTTATATTGAAAAATTATGCGATGAAATAGAACAAACTGCACAATTGTTAGCTCCTCGTAATAAAATCAGCCAGCTTCATTTTGGGGGAGGAACACCAACTTATATAGGCGTTGATGGCTTGGCGAGAGTTTTGGACTGTTACGAAAAATATTTTGAATTTAACTCAGGTGGTGAAAAATCAATTGAGGTTGACCCAAGAGTAACTACCACCGAACAAATAGACTTTCTTGCATCTCGTGGATTTAATCGGGTTTCGTTTGGAGTTCAGGATTTTAACCCTGATGTTCAACAAGCTATTGGACGAGTACAGCCTATTGATAATGTAATAAATTTATTGAGGTATTGTCGTTCTTTGAATTTCAAAGGAATCAATTTTGATTTGATTTATGGGCTTCCTCTCCAGACAGTCAAAACTTTCAAAGAAACAATTAAGAAAGCTATTGAATTAAAACCTGACCGCCTTGCTGTTTATTCTTTTGCCTACCTGCCTGATATGCGAGCTAATCAGTCTATGATAAAAGAAGAAGAACTGCCGACGACGGATGTCAAATATAATCTGTTTGCTCAGGCAGTAGAGCTTTTTACCAACGCAGGATATAGGCAAATAGGGATGGATCATTTTGCGTTACCCGACGATGAATTATCAATTGCCCAGAACGATGGCCGTCTGCACCGTAATTTCATGGGTTATACAGTTCAATCAACCGAGGAAATGATAGGGATTGGGATGTCATCTATCGGTTATGTCAACAATGCTTTTTTTCAGAACATTTCTAAAATTGATAGTTATAAAAATTCTATTGACAGAAACAGCTTTGCTGTTTACCGAGGGATGCATCTTTCCGAGGATGATTTGATCCGTCAATATGTTATTAAAATGCTTATGTGCAATTTCCATTTGAAATTTGATCTCTTTTATGAAAAATTCAATATTTCTTATCATGATTATTTTAAAGAAGAACATCCTAATCTAAAACAGTTTGCAGATGACGGTTTTATGGAAATTTCAAACGATGATTTAAAAATTACCACGCTGGGAAGAACTTTTGTAAGGAATATTGCTATGACTTTTGATGCCTACTTGAAAGGAGATAATAAACCAACTTTCTCCAGGACAATTTAAATGGCATTTGAAAAAGAAAATAAAATTGCAGTTATTCTTTTGGGAATGGGAGGTCCAAATAATATAACCGATGTCAAAGAATTTCTTTATAATATTTTTTCCGATCGGAATATTATAAAACTACCCGGTGGAACTTTATTTCAAAAACCGTTCGCAAAATTAATTTCTAATTTAAGAACAAAAAAAGTGCAGGAGCATTATAGTCTAATTGGCGGTGGCTCTCCGCTATATTCTTGGACAAAATCCCAGGCTGACAATATTGAAACAGAACTTAAAAATATTTATCCCAATTTGAAATGTTTTATTGGGATGCGTTATTTCCATCCTCTAATTGAAGACTCTGTTACAAAAGCGTTAAACGAAGGTTTTAGAGATTTCTGTTTTTTGCCTATGTATCCGCAATTTAGTTTTGGCACTACTGCCTCGTCTTATGTTGTTGTTAAAAAATCATTGAATAAGACCAAAGCCAACCAACTACTTATATATGATTTTCACAACTATCCCGGTTATATTTCTTTGCTTAAGCAGTATATCGAAAATAATATTTCAGAAACTGACACACTTCTGTTTTCGGCTCATTCTATTCCTCAAACGTTTGTAGATGATGGCGACCCTTATGTTGAACAAACTAAAACAACCGCTAAATTAGCCGCCGGAGATAGAGAATATTATCTCTCTTTTCAAAGCCGTACCGGTCCGGTCAAATGGGTTGGGCCTGATACTATCGAAGAAGTCAATCGTCTGTTGAATGAAACAGATAGAAATCTTTTTATTGTGCCTATAAGTTTTGTTTGTGATCATGTTGAAACTTTGTACGAATTAGATATTGAATTAAAAAATTTGGTTGATGAAAAAAATAGATCAAGAATTAAGAGAATGCCGATGTTTAACGATGATCCAAAATTT
>JAYEHE010000363.1:0-9545 GCA_034659415.1 Candidatus Zixiibacteriota bacterium
ATTGAGATAGTGTCAACATTGCTTTTCATGCTCCTGAGTTTTTCTTTGTGTCTTACACCGAATCGATGTTCTTCGTCAACTATCAACAGACCTAAATCTTTAAAGACGACATCTTTAGATAACAATCGATGAGTACCAATAACCATATCAACCTTACCTACTGCCAACTCGTCTAATGTTTTCAGCTGTTCTTTTCTTGTTCTGAATCTAGAGAGTAAACCAATTTTCATTGGGAAATCTTTGAATCTCTCAGAAAAAGTTTGAAAATGTTGCTGAGCTAAAATTGTTGTTGGAACTAAAAGAGCCGCCTGCTTGCTTTCTTCAATTGCCTTAAACACCGCCCGCACAGCCACCTCGGTTTTACCATAGCCAACATCACCGCACACTAAACGATCCATCGGTTGTTCCAGTTCCATATCATGTTTGACATCACCAATAGCTTTTAATTGGTCGCGTGTTTCATCGTACATGAAAGAAGCTTCTAACTGTTTTAGCCAGACAGTATCCTCGCCAAATGCGTAACCGGGAGCTGTCTTTCTTTCGGCATACAATTTCAACAAATCTTCAGCCATCAACTCGACAGCTTTTTTAGTTTTCTTTTTAAGTTTCTCCCAAACGACTCCGCCTAAAGCCGTTAAAGAAGGAGCAGTATCTTTTCCTGAATATTTGGAAACTCGGTTAAACTCTTCAATTGGCACATATAATTTGTCGTCATTGGCATATTTCAAGTGAAGGCAATCACGGTTTCGATTATCTACATTAAGAGTCTCCAAACCTAAAAAACGAGCAATCCCATAATCGGTATGAACCACATAATCACCATAAGTAAGATTAGAATAATCAGAGATTGCCACTCCTTCTTTAAATTTTTTCTTTCTTATCTTACGATGATAACGACTGAAAATTTCATGGTCTGTTAAAATTGCAATTTTTGCTTCCTTACAAACAAACCCGCCTTTTAAGTTCATTACGTCAACAGGAGGGTCAAAATCAAGATTAGATTTTTCTGATATCAACTCGCTAAGACGGCTAACCTGACCTGCTGTATCTGTGGTTATTAGATATCTGATTGATTCTTTGTCAAATTCTTTGATTATATTTCCTAAAATATCAAGTCTTGACCCTAAGGATGGATGCGGTTTGAATTTGAAATCAATAATATCTTTTCTTCCTCCTCTAAAGGGAAGATTGTCAATTTTGAACCAGCCAGATAGTTTATTGAAAATTTTGTCTGTCGAATGATAATATTTATCAGGAGTAGGAAGATTTATAAAATGTTTGTTTAACCTTTCATAAAGAGATTCAGCTTCTTTATATATAGCTTCTATCTCAGCTTTAATTGTACCTTCACCTTGTAGAAACAGTATCCCTTTTGAATCAATAAAATCAAGCAGTGATCCCTGTTGTAAACCAAACATCACCGAAAGCCATTCCAACCCGGGCAATTCCGGATCATTGAGATATCTGTTGCGGATATAATCAGAATCATCTTCGGGAAGATTTTCAAGGTATTTTTCCAATGTTTCCTGAGTAATTGGGATTTCTCTTTTGGGAAGAATATTAATTTTATCAATTCTATTTATAGTTCGCTGTGTTGCAACTTCAAAATGCCGGATTGTCTCTATCTCATCGCCAAAAAACTCAATTCTTATTGGAGCTTCCGAACCTGGAGTAAAAAAATCAATCAAACCGCCCCGAACTGCAAAATCACCAACCTCTTCAACAACCGGAACACGCATAAAACCTAATTTCACCAACTGATTAATAATTATTTCCAAATCATATTCTTTGCCTTGAATTAAATTTAACCGAGCATTAACCATCGCATCAAATGAAATTGTTGGCTCTATCAAAGCTCTTACTGGACATACAACTACTTTCAATTTGTTTTCCAAAATATCTGACAAAGTTGAAATTCTTTGACCAATAATTTCCCCGATTGGTGATTTAAAATCATAAGGTAAAATTTGACGGGCGGGATAATAGCCTACCTCATTCTCTCCCAATAACATAGACAAATCATCATATAAATCATGAGATTCCTCAGCAGTCGGAGATATTGCCAAAATTATCTTCCCACTATCCTGTGAAAGAGCATTTAATATAAAAGATGCCGATGAACCACTTAGCCCACAAACAGAAATATCTACTATCTTATTGCCTGTCAGTGCGATAAGAAGCTTTTGAAAAGGCTCATAATTTTTAATTTGCTCTGTTATAATCTGATTTGATGAAGATTTATTAATCCCAATTTCCATAATTTCCAATTCCTCAAACACGAAAACCCCGGTTTATTTTTTACCGGGGGGTTTGCTTTTTATACTAATTTTCGTAAAAATATAGAAAAAAGTTATAAAAAAGCCAGTTTTTTTATTTGATTGATGGTTTTTGATAAGTATATATTTGTAAAAATTAACCATAACGATAATTTAATAAGGAGAAAAAAATGTCCAGTTACACAAAATTGATTGAAGTAGTTGAAGCTGTTAAAGCTGAAGTTGATAAAGCTGAAGGTGGAAATAAGGCTGCTACTGGACGAGTTAGAAAAGTGATGCAAGAAGTAAAAGCTATCGCTCAAGATATTCGCAAAGAAATGCTTGAGTTAAGGGAAAAGTAAAAAATAGATTCTTTAAAAACCCGCTTATAATTAAGCGGGTTTTTTTTAATTATAAATCTCATCAAGTAGATCGGCGCCTACTTCCATGCGGTCATATTGAGATTCTCGTGACTTATATAGCACAACCATAGAAATTCGCCTGTTACGGGCATCGTTTGGTTTTTTAAGAATCATAGGGAATTGATCGGCAAATCCTCTTACTTCACGTATTTGATCTTCTGATAATCCGGAAGCCGACATTAACATTCGTGCAGAATTCGCTCTATCAACTGACAATTCCCAATTTGTATAATCTTTAGACCCTGAATATGATGCATCAGTATGCCCTTCTACTACAATTCGATTTTCCAGATTACCTAATTCCCTTGCAATTTTAATCAATACCACAGCCGATTCCTGAAGCAATTTTGCTGACCCCGGTTCAAAGAAAGCCGGAGAATCCTCAGACTCATTAAGAATTATCCGTAAACCTTCGGAAGTCATCTGAATTTTGATATTATCTTTTAATTTTTTGAAAATTCTTTCTTCTTTAAGGCTTTTCAGAATTTTTTTAGCCGCTAAAGAGAGTTGTTCTTTTTCTTTTTTATCCGGACCCATACCCTTTTCTTTATTATTATCAATTAGAACCATAGCTTCACTTTTTAAAGGTATTGCCGAAGCAGCACCTTTGAGAACTCCATCTTTACCTAAATTCTGAAATTTACCGGGATCTCTAAAATATCCTGCAACCGATTCACGTACTTCAGGGCTCTGACCAACCAACCACATAACAAGAAAAAACGCCATCATAGCCGTCATAAAATCAGCAAAGGCTACTTTCCAGGCACCGCCATGATGACCGCCGTGCCCACCTTTTTTGATCTTTTTTATAATTATAGGCTGTTTGTTTTCTTCACCCATTTATTTTACCTTTTTTTGGACTTATTACAGGCTTCTTCCAATTCAAGAAAACTCGGCCTTACTTCGTCATACAACGTACGTCTGGCAAATTCTACCGCAATAACACCGGCAACACCTTTATTAAATGACAATAACGCATTTTTCATGCAGACTAAATACTGATGCGTATCATTTAAGCGGTGTTTCATGCTGGCGGCAAGCGGACCAACAAATCCGTAACATCCAATAATACCTATAAATGTTCCTACCAGAGCGGCACCAATTTTATGACCAATTTCTTCCGGAGGTCCATCAATAGCAGCCATAGTTAGAACAACACCTAAAACAGCGGCAACAATTCCTAATCCGGGAAGAGAATCAGCAACAGAATTCAAAGAATCAGATGGCCGAGAAACTTCAGCATGATGTACCTCTATATCATTATCCATCAAATCTTCGAGATCATACGGTTGCACCGCGCCGGAAATAATAACTCTCATTGTATCAGAGAAGAAAGCCATAGCATGATGATCTTTGAGAAATTTGGGATATCTTTTGAATATTTCACTTTCTTCAGGGTGTTCAATATGATTTTCAAGACCTACCAAACCATCTTTTCTGGCAATATTAAATACTTCAAACATCATAACAAGCAAATCGAGATAGTCCTGCTTTTTTAATCCTGAACCAAAAACACCGGTAATCTGCTTGATCATAACCTTAATAACTGTTAGAGGTGTTGCGATTAACAAACTTCCCACTGCGGCACCACCAATAATGAGAAGTTCCAATGGTTGCCAAAGTGCTAAAGCCTCACCTCCCTCTAACACAAATCCACCAAGGACACAAACTACTACAACAATTGACCCAATAATTATAAACATATTAATTTTTCCAATTTACTTTGTTTATTCAACATTCTTACCAGTTTATATACATTTCGTCATTTTCAGGAAATACTGAACAGATAAACGGTTATTGGGCTATTTTTTTAGGGTACAAACTGAAATATTTAGTTGCGTAATTCATTTATATTACGTAGTTTCTCGCCATATTATAATTTATAAATTATGGAGGAATTGTGAGACTTTTAAACAACAGAAGGTTATTTTTATTCATTGTATTCGCAGCAGTTTATGTGTTTTATGGTTTGGTCTTTGCCTCAACCGGTGGTGATGGTTCTGGAGGATCTGAGGGACACGGCGGACCGGTTTTAAGTGTACTTATCCAAATTGTTGTAATCTTATTAGCCGCAAAACTTGGCGGAGATATTTTCGAAAGATTTTCTCAACCCGCAGTATTAGGTGAGCTGATTATCGGAATGATTATCGGTAACCTACATCTGGTTGGGTTTGATGGTTTTGAATACTTTAAAAATGATTTAATCCTGGAAGTGCTGGCAGAATTAGGTGTTATAATTCTTCTATTCGAAGTTGGACTGGAATCGACGGTTAAGGAGATGATGAAAGTAGGCTTAACATCATTTATGGTGGCTACTTTTGGTGTTGTTGCTCCGTTCTTTTTAGGCTGGGGAGTCGGTGCCTGGTTTCTTCCGCAAGAATCAATCTATGTTCATATATTTATCGGTGCAACATTAACAGCAACATCTGTTGGCATAACAGCCAGAGTTCTAAAAGATATTGGAAAAATACAAACCAAAGAATCAAAAATTATTCTTGGTGCGGCGGTAATCGATGATATTATGGGACTTATTATCCTGGCGGTAGTTGCCGGTGTCATAACTGCGGTCTCATCCGGTTCCGGTGACGGTATCAGTTCGATAGCTATCCTCTGGATAATTTCCAAAGCGGTTTTATTTATTGTTGGAGCTATTATTCTGGGCGGAATTATCCTCCCTCATTTCTTTAATCTGGCTTTCAAATTAAAAGGAAAAGGCGTTCTTTTATCATTCTCATTGTTAGTCTGTTTTTTGCTTTCCTACATTGCCGGCAAAATAGGATTGGCTCCAATAGTAGGTGCCTTTGCGGCTGGTCTTATTCTTGACGAAGTTCATTTTTCTAAATTCAGGGAACGGGGTGATCATGGGATTGAAGAATTAATTGAACCAATTGCTGTCTTTTTAGTCCCGATATTTTTTGTTCGGATGGGGATGATGGTTGATTTGACTACTTTTGGTCAGGTAGAAATTTTAGGATTCGCCGCAGTTATGACTATTGCAGCTATTGTTGGTAAACAAGTTTGTTCACTTGCGATTTTTGATAAAACTACCAATAGAATTGCAATCGGACTGGGGATGATTCCACGTGGTGAGGTAGGTTTGATTTTTGCCGGTATTGGCGCCAAGCTTATGCTTGATGGTCATCCGGTAGTTTCATCCAGTACTTATTCAGCCGTGGTCATTATGGTTATTGTTACAACTCTTGTTACTCCTCCTGCTTTGAAAATTGCGATGTTACGAGGCGATAAGAAAAAATAGTTTAAATATTTTTTAAAGATGGAATTTCAACCTCTAACAATAAAACATCTTGAATCTCGCCTGAAAAAAGACTTGGAGGTTGATCCATCTTGGTTTGTCCCACATATACAGAATTTTATATCCTACAATCCCAAAGGATGTTTTGCTTTAGTTAATCGGGATAAAACCCTGGGGATAGTTACAACTACCCTCTATGATAATATTGGCTGGATTGGATGGTTATATGTTGATGATTCTTTCCGGCATCAGGGACTTGGCGAACGGCTAATGAGAAAAGCTATCGAGTATATTAATAAAAATAAAATTTACTCAGTAGTAATCGAGGCGGTTCGGGAAGCGGCAACATTATATCAACGAATTGGGTTTGAATCTCAGTTTGAAACTCATCATTTTAAATTATATCCAGATAAAATTAAACCCAATCAAAATAACAATTTCCAGATTCTACCAATTTCAAGCATTCCACGCGAGAAGTTAGCAGATTTTGATTTTAAGTATTTTCATCAGAATCGTCATGAACTTTTTAAAATTATTGTCAATAACCCAAAATTTTCCGGTTATATTGCTTTAGAAAATAAAAAAATAATTGGTTATATATTTGTTACCGAAGATTCAAAATCTTTGCAGGTTTCCCCTTTAGTTATAAATTTGAATCATCCACATAAATACGAACTCACAAATTCTTTATTAAGAGTAGCCTGCAATGATAAAGAGAAACCGCTCTATTTAAGGTGCCCATCTCTTCGAAAACAATATTTTGATTTCTTGACCTCAATCGGAGCCGAACCGACAGGATATTTTACATATCGAATGTTTTTGGGTAAACAGTATGAAATTGAATCGGAAGGTGTTTTATCATTGGGTTGTCCCGGCAAGGGTTAATAAACAGATAAAACCTGTTTGAAACCTTTGGCAAACCATCAAATTTATGTGTCATACTGAACGCCCATCAGCCGAAATAGGAAGTCGGGGCTTGACCCGACAGCACAACACTTAAAAATAGCAGTTCAAGTTTGAGAGACATCTCTATGTCGCTCTTATTCTTATGGATGCGTGGTTACAATACAAATATTACAAAGTTATATATTTGAACACATTGTTTTTCAATTAGAGATTGACAATAAATCTCAATTTATTTATGTTTATACTGATATGAAATTTAGTAAATGTTGTATAATTATCATTTTAGTCTTTTTGCTCATTTCGTGTTCGGATTTGATCAATTCTGGAAATAGTGACCATTCTGTAAGAAAAATTAGCAGTTTAACAGATTATGAAAAATCACTAATTAAATCATCAAATAAATTCAGCATCAATCTTTTTGAAAACAGCCTTGAATATGACAAAGATAATAATATTTTTATTTCCCCATTATCTGTCTCTTACGCATTAGGCATGGCATATAACGGTGCCGCCGGAGAAACAAGAGAAGTTATCGGTAATGTCTTGCAAATTGAAGATATCGATTTGGCTGAATTTAATTCAAATTATAAAAGCTTGATTGGTTTGTTAAAAAATATTGATCAAGAAGTTGAAATGGAAATTGCAAATTCTGTCTGGTATCGACAAGAATTTGATATTGAGAAAGAATTTACAGATAACCTTATTTCATATTTTGATGCACAAATATCCGGACTTGATTTTTCAACTGAGGAATCAGTTGATATTATTAATAATTGGGTTTCTGACAAAACAAATGGTAAAATCGAATCTATTGTTTCATCTCCAATTGACCCTTTGACCCTTATGTACTTAATTAATGCCATATATTTCAAAGGCTTATGGTCAGTTTCTTTTGATTCCAGTCATACATCAAGAGCAACATTTTATAAAAACGATAATACTGAAATTAAATGCGATATGATGCAATCTGTAGAAAAATACGAATATCTTGAAACAGATACATTTAAAGCTGTAAATATTTATTACGGCGATAATCATTATTGTTTAACTGCTTTTCTACCAATAAATAACAATGATATTTCAACCATCACCGAACAGTTAACTTCTGATAATTTAAACAATTGGTCAAATCAATTCAAACAATCAGAACTAATACTAAATTTCCCAAAATTAAAATTTAGCTACAATGTTAATTTTAATGAAATTTTAAAAAATATTGGCATGTCACAAGCTTTTGACCCCGGATTAGCAGACTTCTCTAACATAGTGCCATTAAATGGCTTATTTATTCAGAATGTGATCCATAAGAGCTTCATCGAGCTTGATGAAACAGGGACAGAAGCAGCAGCAGTTACTTCGATTTCTATTGGTTTGACATCTAACGAACCGACACCAAAACAATTTAATGCGAATCATCCCTTCTTATTTCTAATACGAGAGGTTGAAAGCAACACTATTCTTTTTACAGGTGCAATTTTTGAGCCAGTTTGGGAATAGCTGAATGGGATTTTTCATTATAATTTACACAAAAATTAAGGTTTTTCGTCAAATTAGCAGTTGCCTTTTTAGAAATAGTTTAGTTTATTCGTCAATTGAAGATAAAATTTAAACAGCAGATATATTCTGCGAAATAAGGATATGAAAAATAACAACTTAAGAAGAATGAGGGGTTTAATGAAGAAACACGGAATTATAGCGGCTACCCTGCTTTCTTTGATTTTAATTTCTTCGAGCTCTTTCTCCAGAACAGCTTTAGATTTTAAGAAATCAAATCAAAACAACCTGAACAAATCAACAGCTGGGTTTCCAAACATCCAGGTTGCTGACCATCAGGTAGGACAGTTACAGCTTACAGTGACAAATACAGGTACGTTCGGTAATGGTTTTTTCACAGGAAAAGACCCATTCACAGGCCGTGGTGTACTTGGAGGCATATACCCAAAAGGTTCTGGAGTTCAATATGTATTTGCCGGTGCTTTCTGGATTGGTGCCATAGTAGGAAGAGACACATTGGTTTCAACCGGTGCTGATGGATGGGCAGCAGGTAGCTATGAATTCAAACCTGAAGTTGGGGACGCTGGAAGATTAAAACGCCGTTCATTAATTGACCCTACATCGGACGATTTTGAAGGTGCAATTTCAGAAGAAGATATTATTGCCGTATATACAGACACAACTATCGCAGGTGTTGACTTAGACCAGATATTAAACCGTCCACACAAACCACTCGACATTAGAGTTGTAGAAACAAGTTATGCATGGTCTTACCCTTATGCTGAAGACTTTGTATTATTTGATTATAAGATTACAAATACTGGTTATAATACTTTAGAAGAAGTTTATATGGGTATTTATCAGGATGCTGATGTTGGCTTTGCCGCTGACATGTCTTCGGGCAACTTATATGAAGATGATATTTGTGGATTTGTCCATACTATCCCAGAAACATTAAACACGTCTTTTGGTGAGAAATGTACATATATTGATACTGTAAATATTGCCTGGATTGCAGACAACGATGGTGACTTTGATGAGCCAGGCAAAGAATGTCCTCACGTAACTGCAACTCGTATTGTAAGAACTCCATCGGATAAACTTGAAGTTTCATTTAACTGGTGGATGGGCGGTCATGGCGGTAATGATTTTGGTCCTCGTGAAAAACCAAATACAGGTACATGGAAAGAAGATCCCAGAACTTTTGAAAATGGC
>JAYEHE010000364.1:0-2132 GCA_034659415.1 Candidatus Zixiibacteriota bacterium
GCAGGCGGTGTTTTTGATTGGACACCTACTTTTGATGACGCTGGTGTTTACACTGCTACTATTACTGTAACTGATGGGCTTCTTACAGATGAAGAAACAATTACAATTACTGTAACAAATGTCAACAGGGCACCGGTTCTTAGTCCTGTCGGTGATAAAGTTACAAATGAAGAGCAACTGTTACAATTCAATGTTATTGCATCAGACCCTGATGGTGACGCAGTGACTATTTCTATGGTTGCATCAACGTTACCTCCTGCGGCAACTTTTGATGGTGCTCAGTTTAGCTGGACGCCTGTTATAGGGGATGCAGGTATTTATGATGTAGAGTTTGTTGCAACCGATGGTAATCTTGAAGATGCTGAAACAATTCAAATAACAGTGAATTCGGCAAATCAACCGCCATATTTTGAAGACCCAATTCCGGAATTTTCAGTATCTGAAGGGGAAACAATCGTTTGGTTACTTCATGCTTTTGACGCTAATAGTGATAATTTGACTATGTGGCTTGATCCAGTTTTATCGAACATGTCTTTTGTTGATTTAGGAGATGGAACATTAGAAATAACTTTCAGCCCAAATTGTAGTCAGTCAGGTGGTTATGAATTAAGTGCTTTTGTTGCCGATGGTGAGTTTACAGTTTCAGTTGATATCAATTTTGTTGTAATTGAAGCATGTGATCCAACCGAAATCGGTATTGCAATTATTGAACCTGATCCAATCAAATATTTATATGCACAATTAATTGATCAAATAAATGCTGTGATTTATTTTGGTAATCTCAGCGGTGGTTTTACTATTGCCGATGTAAATCTTGGATCTTTGATGGTCAATGGTTTTGCACCCATTGCTGTAACAGTTGAACCTTCACATCCAATGTTTAGTGGAGAAGTCTTAAAAATTGAAGTGTCTATGATTGATTTTGTGCATTCTTATCCAGCTCTTTACGACACTACATTGCAAACTTTTTCATTGACTGGTTTATTTAATGACAAATGTACTCCGATTGATGTTCATGGTGAATTTACTTTTATAGGTAAATTACGTGGTGATGTTAATCTGGATGGTTCTGTTGATATTAATGATTTAACTTATATGGTCAGCTATTTCTTCCATGATGGCAGACCGCCAATTGATTACGGAACTGCTGATATGGACGATAATGGTTCTGTTGGTATTTCTGATTTAACTGAATTGATAAATTATATATTTTAGAAATAAATTTCTGATTTTATTCTGATTTCAAAAAGCCCTGCTTTAAGCGGGGCTTTTTTAATGAATAAGATATTTGACATAGCCTTCAATAGTTTATAATTTTCAGTATGTTTGCAAAGGTATTTAAAACAATAAATGATAATGATTTACTAAAAGAGAATGATAGGGTTTTGGTGGCTTTTTCAGGAGGACCGGACTCAACAGCATTATTGTATTTGCTTATTAAATTGAAATCAAAAGTCGTATTTGATATTTCAACAGTGCATGTGAATCATAATATCCGAAAAGAAGAAGCATTAAGAGATGAAAAATTCTGTAAAAAATTCTGTGAGAAATACAAAATAACTCTTCATATTGTTTCTGAAAATATTCCATTGTTAGCAAAAAAAGAAAAAACAGGCATCGAGGAAACAGCCCGCAATTTTAGGTTAAAATCTTTTGAAAAGCTCTGTAATGAATTTAATTATAATAAAATTGCTATGGGGCACCATGCCGATGACCAAGTAGAAACAGTTTTATTTCGTTTATTCAGGGGTTCAGGAAGAACCGGCTTAAGGGGGATGTCTATTAAAAGAGATAAAATTATTCGACCATTGCTTGAAACCAAACGTACTGAAATTATAAATTATCTTAAAAGGCATAAAATTAAGTATATTGAAGATTCTTCTAATTTCGAAAATTATTATCAACGCAATTTTATTAGGAATGAATTGATTCCTATGATAAAGAAGAAAATTAACCCTTCGGTTGATAAATCAATTCTCAATTTTTCCGAGTCGATATCACTTGAAGAGGATTTTTTAGATTCTTTTACAAATAAAGCTGTTAAAAAAGTCGTAAGAGTGACTCCAGGAAGAAAATTTCAACTTGATTTGAACCTTTTTAATAATTATGATTTATGGTTAAAAAGACGATTG
>JAYEHE010000365.1:0-9458 GCA_034659415.1 Candidatus Zixiibacteriota bacterium
CCGGGGGTTAGTTTTGAAATATTAGTACATCTTGGTTCATTACTGGCTGTTTTAATTTATTTTAGAATTAGAATCTTTCAACTTATAAAATCTTTATATGATGAAGATTATAAAAAATATCGTCCCGTAGTTTGGTTTATAATTATCGGCACCATACCGGCGGTTATAATTGGTTTAAGTTTAAAAGATTTCTTTGAGGAAGCCTTTTTCAGCCCTAAGATAGCGTCGGCAATGTTAATAATGACAGGTCTGATTTTGTTATCTACCCGATTTATCAAAAAATCGAATAAAAAAATAAACTTATCCGGAGCCATTATTATGGGGATTGGACAGGCTTTGGCAATAATGCCAGGTATTTCCCGTTCAGGAACCACTATCTCAGCTGGTCTGATTTGGGGATTGGAACCATCGGAAGCGGCTGAATTTTCATTTTTACTGGCTATTCCGGCTATTGCAGGAGCGGTTGTTTTGAATTTCAAAGATATCCTTATGATTGATAATACCTTGATAGGACAGTATTTAGTGGGCGCTCTGTTTTCATTTTTATTCTCTATTATAGCTGTTTATTCTGTACTGAGAGTAATTCGACGAGGGAAATTTGAATATTTTGCATATTACTGCTTTGCAGCCGGCGGGTTTGGGTTGTATCTTTTCATTTAGATGATTAAAAAAATTCTTATTATAAGATTTAGTTCATTAGGGGATATAATTCTATCTTCGGCAACGGCTATAAATTATCGTATAAATTATCCTCAGTCAGAAATTTGTTTTCTTACTAAAAAACAATTTCAACCTCTACTTGAAATGTTCGAAGCGGTTGATACAATATTTACCATTCCTGATAAATCAGATAAAAAGTTTTTGTATAATTTCTTATTAGAATTAGATAAGCAGAATTTTGATATTGTTGTCGATTTACATGGCAATTTAAGAAGCTGGTTCAGCAGGAAAATTTTAAGTGCCTCAGAAACTGTTGTCTATCCTAAACAAAGGTTAAAACGGTTGCAAATAGTAAAACAGAAAAAATTTCTTGATAATAAAATTCATTCGATTGATTTATACAACGATACTCTTTTGCAACTCAATAAAAAAGTTTACTGCCACCGACCAGTTATTAAAGCAGATGATTCATCTATAAAAGACTCTATTAATTTAGATAATACAAAACAGACGATTTTGATTGCCCCTGGTGCATCACATCCGACTAAAAAATATCCGATTGATAAATTCGCTGAAGTCGGTGAAAAATTGAAAGATAAATTTAACATTGTTTGGGCTGTTACTGATGAAGATAAAGATGCTATCAACACAGAGAATATACTTGTGAACTACCCTATTTCAGAACTTGCAAGTTTTATGAAAAAAGCAGATTTATCTATTACTAATGATTCCGGTATTGCCCATCTGTCATCGGCGGTTGGTACGCCTAATATTGCTCTGTTTGGTCCTACTCATCCGGCTTTAGGTTTTGCACCTCGGGGATTAAATGATATTGTTCTCGAAGTGAACGAATATTGCCGTCCCTGTTCAAGGCATGGGAAGAGAAAATGCAAAAGAGACCAGCAATACTGTTTTACAAAAATTGAACCACAACAAATTGTTGAAAATGCTAACAAGATATTAAATCAAAAAAATTATATATGCAAAGCAGCTTTTATAGATAGAGACGGAACGATTATTGTTGATAAGCATTTTCTGTCAGACCCAAATGAAATTGAATTTATATCAAATTCTGTTAATGCATTAAAAAAAATTAAAAATCTTGGTTATAAACTAATAATAATTTCTAATCAATCCGGAGTTGCCCGCGGGTATTTTGATGTTGATACGGTTGAAAAAATAAACTCAAAATTATTAGAGATGCTTTTAGTCCAAGGCGTTGAGATTGACGGTTTGTATTATTGCCCTCATTATCCTAATGGAAATAATAGGGATTATTCTTTTTTGTGTAATTGCCGTAAACCTTCGCCGGGGATGATTGAATCTGCGGCTAAAGATTTGAATTTGGACATAAAAAATTCAATCGTTATTGGTGATAAAACTGATGATTTCTTTCTGGGGAAAGTTGTCGGTGCAGATTCATATCTTGTTTTAACGGGTCATGGGCAGAAGCATAAAGATAAAATTCCAAATTCTGAGAAAAAATTTATCTACGATAATCTCTTAGCAGTTGCGAACCGTTTGTCGGTCGTTGAGAAACTGTTAAATTCTGTCATTGCGAGCGAAGCGAAGCAATCTAAGTTATTAAATCTTCTGATGATGAATGAGATAGCCACGTCGTTCGCCTCCGGCGATCTCCTCGCTATGACTAAATTTAATAAGTCTCTTGACGGTGGCAAACCAATTGGCAGAGTAAAAAATGATTAAAGAAGCATTATATTACGAATCATTACCGGATAATAAAGTTATTTGCAAACTCTGTCCGGCTTATTGTAAATTGTCCGACCAAAAAAGTGGAATTTGTAAAAGTCGTATAAATCAAAATGGAAAATTAGTCACTGATAATTATGGCGAGATGGTAGCATTGGCAGTTGACCCAATTGAAAAAAAACCGCTGTATCATTTTTACCCCGGCTCAAATATTTTATCAACCGGAGCTAATTACTGTAATATGGGTTGCCTTCATTGTCAGAATTGGTCAATCTCACAGAAAAAATCACCAACTAAATTCTTCTCACCTGAGCAACTGGTTAATACTGCTCTGAATCAGAATTCTATCGGAGTTGCATTTACTTACACCGAACCTATAATCTGGTTTGAATATATCAAAGATTGTGCTGTTCTGTTAAAAGAAGCAGGTTTAAAAGTAGTACTTATTTCAAATGGCTACATCAATCCGAATCCTCTTAATGAATTGATTGAATTAGTCGATGCCGCAAATATTGATTTAAAAAGTATGTCTGATGATTTTTATAAAAGAATTTGCAAGGCTAAACTTAAACCAGTATTGGAAACTCTGGAAATATTGGCGGCATCAGATGTTCATCTGGAAATAACCAATCTTATCATACCCGGAGAAAATGATTCTGATATAGATATAAAACAATTAGTAGATTTTGTAAGTTCTTTGTCAGATAGAATTCCTTTACACTTATCAGCCTATCATCCTGAATATAAAATGAATACCCCAGCTTCAGATAAAAAAATAATGCTTAATGCCTATAAAATAGCTTCGGATAAATTAAAATATGTATATATCGGTAATTTAACTTATATTGATAAAAGTAATACTTACTGTCCGAATTGTAATAGTTTGTTGGTTAAACGCAATTTTCATTCAGTTTCAATAGAGAATATTGAATCCGGCGTTTGTAAAAATTGTCAAAGTAAAATTGATATAAAATCTAATAAATTTTAGTCGATTTATAAGTTTAAAGATAATAATTACATGTATTAAATAAAAGGAAGCTATAAATGTCAATTTACATATATTGACATAGCAAAATTATTATTTGCAATTAGTTATGAAAAATAATCTTTTTAAAATCTGTCTGATTTTCATTTTTCTTCTACCGGCTGTTAGCTCTGCCCAATTTTATTTTGGAAAAAATAAAGTCCAATATACTGATTTTGATTGGCAGGTGATGACAACAGAACATTTCCGTATTTATTTTTATTCCGAAGAAGAAGAGGTTTCTCAGTTTGCGGCAGAACTTGCAGAAAAATCTTACAAAGCTTTATCAGTCAAATTTAATCATGAAGTCAAACATTCTATTCCACTTATAATATATTCATCCCCGGGTTATTTTTCACAAACGAATGTCATACCAGGTCTTTTACCGGAATCGGTGGGAGGTTTTACGGAATTTCTCAAAGGCAGGGTGGTGCTTCCATTTCACGGCTCTTACTCTGATTTTGCTCATGTAATCAGACATGAAATTGTCCATGTCTTTATGCTGTCAAAATTGGATGAAGTATTTTCATACCATACTCAAATAAAATTTTTCTATCCGCCGCTATGGTTTACCGAAGGTCTCGCTGAGTGCTGGTCAAAAGGCTGGGACACCGAAGCTGATATGGTTGTGGCTGATATGGTTGTCAACAACCGATTTTTTTCTATACCAAACATGTATCAAATTCGGGGTACCTATTACATGTATAAAATGGGGGAATCAATTTGTCATTTTATAGATTCTACTTACGGATCTGATAAAATTGTAAAGCTATTTGAAAACTGGCCCAAAGGTAAATCTTTTGATGAAGTTATGTATCTGACGATTGGAGACAGTTTAAGTCAAGTCTCGCAAAAATGGGAATACAGTTTAAAAAAGAAGCACTATCCATCATTAGAAAATTCCGGTTTGCCTAAAATGGAATCAGAATTACTGAGCGGTAATGGGTATGCTGTCAAGGGTGTTCCTCTCAGGTGGGATAACGGCAAAGGTCTGAAAGACTGGGTTGTTTTTAAGGCTAATCGTTTAGGTTATTCCGGTATTTATATGCGACCGATTGACGGAACGAAAGATGACATAAAAACATTGATAAAAGGTGAACAATCATCAGATTTCGAATCGCTCTATCTTTTGCGTTCAGGGATAGATGCATCCGATTCCGGCTTAATTGTTTTTTCATCCAAATCGAAAGAAACCGATGTTATTTATATTTATGATTTGAACAAAGGCAAAATTACTCATCGTTATGAGTTTGATGAATTGGTAGCAACACGTTCACCTCGGTTTTCGTCAGGTAGTAAGAAAGTTGTTTTTACCGGAGTAAAAAAAAGCGGTTTTAATGATATTTATCTGCTACAACTTGAAGATGGCTCTTATGAACAATTAACAGATGATATATATTATGAAACCGATCCGGACTTTACCGACGACGGCAACAGCATCATTTATGCGTCCGATGCGACAATAAACGGTAAATCCGGCTATAGTAATATTTACAAAAAGAACCTTAAAACAAAAAGAACTGTCCAATTAACTTTTGGGGATTTCAAAGACCAGTCGCCAGATTATACTGAGCATGGCATCTATTTTTCATCAAATAGAGAAAATGGATTTAACATTTTTCTTTTGGATAACGATGGAAATTTAACAATGCAATCAACTTATGTTACGGGTGCATTTAACCCAAGATTGTCTGCTGATGGCAGTAAACTGATTTATACCGGATATCAGAATATGGGCTATAAGGTTTATCAAATGGATTTAGTGAATGTTCCACAGGAAATTGACCAACCTGAAATAGGACTTTCATATACAAATTGGCAACCCCAAAAAATTGCCGGTAAATACAGCAAGTCATCCATAAAATATGATACTGATTATTCTTTTGATATTGCCCAATCATCAATTGGTTATGACCCTGTATATGGTTCTATCGGAGGTTTTCAGTTAGCACTCTCGGACATTCTTGGAAATAAATCAATATATATGCTTGTCACGAACACCTCAGAAGATAAAGATGAATTTTTAGAATCATTTAATTTTGGTCTAACTTATATCAACCGAGAAAAAAGATTAAACTGGGGGGTGGGAGCGTTTCATCTTTATGATGAATATTATAATGATTTTGATTATTATTACACCGAACGGCAAGCAGGTGTTATTTCTTTGTTTAGTTATCCTTTCTCAAAATTTCATCGTCTGGACTTTACGACTATTGCTCGCTATTCTGATAAAAAAAAGATATACGGGACTAACAGACGAGAGGCTTTTCTTGTAACTCATTCCTTAAGCTGGGTGTATGATAATTCTCTATGGGAAATAACTGGTCCGATTGAAGGCAAAAGATATAACTTTACTATTGGCACGACCATATCAATTGACAATAAATACGAGTACAAGAATTTTAGCCGGATGGCGATGGTTGATATGCGGCACTATTTCCGTTTGGGCATGTATTCAGCTTTTGCAAATAGAGTGTTTGCTTATACATCCGCAGGTAAAGAACCGCAGAAAATTTATTTTGGAGGAAGCTGGTCTTTACGGGGATATGACAGAAGAGAATATTATAAGAGTAATATTCTTTTTATGTCCAACGAACTAAGATTTCCATTGATTGACATGTTGATGGTTGGTTTTCGTTTTGGCGGGTTGGGATTCAGAAGCATAAGAGGAGCTTTGTTCGTCGATGCTGGTTCCGCCTGGGACGATAATGATGATGATAGCCATGATAAATTACTTGGTTCTATTGGTTTTGGTTTGAGAGTGCCATTGGCAAACATTGTTTTATTAAGATTTGACTGGTCCAAAAGAACTAATTTTAAAAAAATCGAACCGACAACTCATTTTGAATTTTTCTTCGGGTGGAATTTTTAATGAAAAAAACATATCAGAAAAATTTCTTATTGTTCCTGTTAGTTACCTTACTTCTTACAAGTTGTGGACGACAGTTCCATTTGAGTGTTGAGAGTCAGCAGATAGAAAGTAAGTGGCCCTTTTTTAAAGGGGATTTATCTGGCAAGAGTCAAGTCAGCTCAGGTAGTTTCAATGGACAGCTTGATATAATTTGGGAAAAAAATATCCACGATAAATTAACAGGTCCAATAACTCTGCAACATGATTTTATTGCTTATCCCGGTGCCAGAAAAAAAATCAAATTTTTCAACTTATATGATGGTACATATTTAGGTCGAATCAAAAGTAAAAGCTTTGCCAGGACCGGTTTAGTTACTTCTGAAAATATAGGTTTTTTTGCTTTATCCCCGCCTAAAAACAGATTGGAAGCCATAGACTTAAGCAATGGCAACTCAATTTGGAAAAGAGACTTAAGAGATGCGGCTATCGGGTCGATAATAGCAGAAGGCCTGATAATTGTCAGTTCTGTAGAAGGTATGATATATGCTTTTCATGTACAGGACGGAAAGTTAAGCTGGAAGTTTAATTGTGGCAGTAGATTGACGACTGCTCCGATTTTTTCTGAAGGATTACTTTTCCAAACTGTTGATAATGGCGAATTGATTGCAATCTCCGTTACTGATGGTTCTGAGGTCAACCGGACAGTTACTGAGAATCCTTTGGTTAGTCCGGCGGCGATTGGACAATTGGTCTATTGTGCTGACATAAATGGCTTTGTTTATGGTATCAACCGTAGCACATGGAAGATTATATGGAAGCAACACGCCGGCGGACAGATTTGGGATGCACCTGCTGTTTCCGATAATACTATTTTTGTTGGATTAAGTTCAGGTGAGATTGTTGCTTTAGATGCTTTGACCGGTACCATAAATTGGCGTTTTGATGCCAATGAAGTAGTAAGTGCAAAACCGATAGTCGTGAATAATATTCTGATTGTCGGGACTCTTAGAGGCAAAGTTTTTTCACTGAACACTAACAGCGGAAAAATCATTGACCAAAAAGAGTTCAAAGGTGCAATAAAGTATTCTCCGGTAGCTGATGGAAATAAAATTTATGTGGCAACCCAACAAGGATTGCTGATCAGTTTAGGAGATAAGGATGGAGTCCTCAACCAGAAAGATTACTGAATCTACTTTTGATATAAATCTTAAAGAGCTATCTCAATCTATTACCCGTGAATTAGCTATGGCTTTGAAAAAAGTAGCAATTTACGGTACTGGACACCCTGTTTCCGTAAAATCGCTGGATAAACCGTGGATGATTTTCGGTCAGATATATAAAATAAAACAGCAGGTTAATATTAATCTCTTCAGAGGAGAACTGTATGTTTTAAACATATCTCAACCTGATAATGTTTTTACAAAAGAAATTATCAAATTCATGCAGTTACATGATATCAAAGTTATTCTATTTCATGAATCATTGACTAAAAATGAACTGATTTTATTTGCTGATAAATTCGTTAAAAGGTCCAATCTCTCTAATCCGGAGAATCATCTAAGTAATTTTTTCAAGAAAAAAGAAATTCAATCCATAGAAATAAACTCCGAATATGGTTACGATTATTTTGAAAATAATCGCCAGTATCGAGGAGATGTTGCAGGGGATTTTTCGGTGAGATGTATTGCCTTGGATCAAATTGCCGAAGATGTAAAACTCTTAACAGAATTATCGAAAAATTTCAGCAACGCATGCAAAAAATATTATATTGATTTTCATCAAAACATTATTGAATATCTTCTGCCTGAAAAAATTGCTTCAATCCCATCTGAAAAATTTACTGAAAATGTCAATTCGTATAACCATCCAATTCAAAATACAAAACCCGATGAACTAAACAATGAATCATTCTTTAACTCACTTGCCTCTCTTCTGGATTATCATCCTAATAAAGAATTAATTCTAAGCGGTTTAAAAAATCCACCTCTCCATAATTCTCAACCATTATCCCAGACTGAAAACTTTCAATTGAAATTAACTCCAATTCAAATTTATGAAAAGGCTAGTGAAAATTATTTCAACAGTAAATTTAATTTTGAAACTCAAATAGAACTCTTTAATAGTTTTGTAAGGTTATTTAAAACAGGTAATACGAAATTTGGGATTAATTCAGTTGAAAACCTTATGGAAAAATTAAGTGACCCTCATCCAGATATTAGACAGAGGTCGCTAAATGTTATTCTGACAATTATTGAAAATTATAACGATATAATGGATCGTAATATCATTGAGGCTATCCTAAATTATTGTATAATTTCGTTAAATGTTAAACAGGAGACTTATGAATATTCGGAGATTATTTGGCAACTAATTTGTCTTCTGATGAAATTATCAGATTTTGAATCGGTCACTAAATTAACTGATGCCTTAGCTCAAAGAAAATCTCACAACAGAGATTCAGTTGTTTTTGATTCGATGGTTATCAAGCAGGTATATTCAAATTTAAATAAAAAAGAATTCCTGCATGATTTCGTCAACAGACTCATCAAAACCAATACAGACAAAGTGAAATATATAAGAAAAATATTGTTAGATATCGGCTCTGAAGAAGCCGCCTCAGAACTTGTGGATATTATCTCCCATCCTGACCGTTCTGTCAGACAGCAATCGCTGAAAATGTTAGCCGAGATGGGTAAATCAGCAGTCAAAGTCTGTTCCCAAGTTATTTCCGATGATAATCTTTTTAGTCGCGATAGCGATCGCTATGAACTTCCTGATAACAAATGGTATATTATTCGCAATGCTATCTTTGTGCTGGGTCAGCTAAGAGATGAGGACGGAATTATTGCTTTAAGACAGCGTATTGGCGATAACGATATTAGAGTTCGTAGAGATATTATTATTGCTCTGGAAAAAATCGGCGGTGAAGATGCCTCTGATATCCTCTTCTTAATGCTTGATGACCCCATCAAAGAAATATCGGAAAGAGCTATTATCACAATAAGTCTTATTGGTAATGAAGAAAATGCCCAGATGCTTATAGATACCATCAGAAAAGATAAAACAAAATCAATTCTGATTATCACAGCTTTAGGTAAAATTGGAGGCGGAGAAGCTTTTAAATTTCTATCTTCACTTTTAGCAGATGAAGAACTTCTTGAAGATTATGTTACTGGACAAGTATCAAAAGATAATTTGAAGCTGACCCTGATT
>JAYEHE010000366.1:0-9423 GCA_034659415.1 Candidatus Zixiibacteriota bacterium
TATATATACTGCAAAAGAAACTTTGGTCGATTCTTACGGCCGAAATTTTTACATTAATGATGCTATTGATGATAACTCTGGTGAGATTTGGATTGCCAGCTGGGGATTAGGACCTATTAAAGGTTCAGGTATCTCCGGATATATGGAATTTATGCCATTTGGGCTGTTGCAAAATAATGTAAATACTATTTATAATGATTCTGGTAGTTTGTGGATTGGTGGACTTTTAACTGATACGTACCCGGAAGGAATTACAGTTTTTAACCCTGATGAGCAATCATTTAAACAAATAGAGTTCAGCACTGACGATTTTTTTCCATACAATAATATAAATAGTATTATCAGATATAATAATTATATGGCAATAGGTAGCTCTGATGGAGTTTTCTTTTATGACCTTGATGAGGATATGATTTCTCATCAATATAATTCATCCGAAGGGTTATTTAATACGGAGGTGCTATCTTTAATTAGTATAGGAGATTCCTTATTCGTAGGGACTAAAGAAGGACTTTCACTTCTTACAAACAAAGGACATTCAGGCGAATTAGTTATTCCATCCAAATTTTTAATGCATTCTATTTACGATTTTGAAAAAATTGATGATTTTTTATGGATTGCAACTTCTGACGGGATATATCGGCTTCATTTGAAAACTGGAAATCTTCAACAGTTTCACGATAAAGATTCTTTTATTTTTAATGATGTCTATCAAATAGAAAGATATGAAAACAATCTATTTTTTGCCGCAGACAATGGGATTCTCAAATTAAATTTAGAAACTGCGAAAACAAAAATAATATACACATATTCATCAAAATTGATTTCTCGCTCATTGGCAGTAAATGGCGAAATTGTTGTTACTGGTGCTGATCAGGGTATGACTATTATTTTCTACAACGAAAACCCGATAGTTTTCAGAACATTTACCACAAACGACGGTTTACCATCAGATTATATCTTTCATCTGGAATTAGACGGAGATTTTATTTGGATTGGAACTGATGCCGGTTTGAGCAATTTTTGGTGGAGCGACCCTGATAGAATTTATTGATTTTTCATTTTGAAGTTGAATCTTGATTTGGCATTGATTAACATTAATATTATGTTAAAATTTTGAAGAGATAAATATGAAATTTAAATTATTTAAAAATATCTGGATTAAAATTTTTGCTCTTATATTGGGTTTTCTGCTATGGCTTCATGTCGCCACTGAAAAAACATATAACCATGAGATAAACCTGCCTATTTCAGATATTGTTCTGAAAGATAATCTAAGTTTAGCAAGCGAAATCCCAGACTCGATAACTGTCGTGGTAAATGCAACCGGTAAACAACTTCTTAGAAAAAAGTGGCGTTCAAGAGGACTACGCATTAATGCCTCTCAATTTCAAGCAGGCAGACACAACCTTACTCTTTCTATCGGTAATACCTTCCTTACAATTAGCGAAGATGAAATAACTCTTGGTAAAATAATCTCTCCCACATCTTTACAAATCTATATTGACCAAAAGTTAGATAAAAAAATAAAAGTAATTGCCGATCTGACAACATTTCCAGACCCTGACTATGCCGTTGATAAAATAACCGCTCCAATGCCAAATGAAATTACCATTACCGGACCAAGAATACTTATCAGAAAAATTGATTCCATCAAGACCGAACACCGCTTACTAACCGGACTCAGGAACGACATCACATTAAATCTTCCTCTGGTTCCACCAAAGGGCAACCATATTTTTATTGAACCGGATTCGGTCACTATAGACATTTCTGTTGTTCCGGTCAAAACAAAATTATTTGAGTCAATTCCGGTTGTAATTTATAATAGTCCTTCAGACAAAACATTTAACGTAGAGCCTTCTTCGATTAAATTGGAACTGACCGGTTCTCCCGGAGAAATAGATCGAATCAGCTCCGATATAATTACAGCCTCTATTGATTATCTGCAAATAGACAGCAATCATTTTGCACCAATCAAAGTTGTTTGCCCCCCACGCTTTATTGTTAAAAATCAATCCGATAAAAAAGCTAAGGTTTTAATAAAAGAATGATTACTCTCGGAATTGAAACCTCATGCGATGAGACTTCATGTGCTATTGTAAAAGATGGACGGGAGATTTTATCTAATATTATATATACTCAAGTTGAGCATCAGAAATTTGGAGGAGTTGTCCCCGAAGTTGCATCGCGTGCTCATGTTAAAAAAATAATTCCGGTTTATAAACAATGCCTGATTAAAGCCAACGTAGATATTTCTAATATTGACCTGATTGCCGCTACAATGGGACCTGGTTTGGTTGGTCCTCTTTTAGTAGGTTTGACTTTTGCCAAAGGTTTGGCTTTTGCAACAGGCAAAAAATTTATTCCAGTTAATCATATCGAAGGGCATCTGGCGGCAAATATTTTAGAGCATCCCGAACTGGAAAAACATCATCTAACCCTGATTGTTTCCGGGGGACATACTATGCTTGTAGAAGTAAAATCTTTTGGTGAATACGAGCTTCTCGGACAAACTAAAGATGATGCCGCTGGTGAAGCATTTGATAAAGTTGCTAAAATAATGGGGTTAGGATACCCCGGCGGGGTAGCTGTTGATAAGCTCGCTATGCAAGGCGATTCAAATTATTTTAAATTCCCTCGCCCTCTTATTCATGAACAGAGTTATAAATTCTCATATTCCGGCTTAAAAACTGCAGTACTATTACATATTAAAAAATTATCCGAACAAGAATTTGAAAATAACAAAGCTAATATTGCCGCCTCGTTTCAGGAAGCGGCAGTTGAAGTTCTCGTAAAAAAAACAATCAAAGCCGCAAAAGAAAAAAACATCAAACATATTACTCTCTCAGGTGGTGTAGCCGCAAATAGCCGCCTTAGAAGTATGATGCTTGAAAAAGCTGAATCAAACAAACTTCACTTGTTTTATCCGTCGATAGAACTCTGTACCGACAATGCCGCTATGATTGCCGCGGCTGGGACTTATAATTATGAAAAAAACGGTGCCGGTGAATTTATTGCCAACGCCGTTCCATATTTGAAACTAATCAATCAGCAAAATAAGGCAAAACTGTAAAGGGTTTCAGACCTACGCTAAACTAAAACATAGAAAAGACGGCACCTAAAGTAGATACCGTCTTGAGAGTCAAGCGTAATTTGGTCAAAATTCCTGTAGCTCACAGTCCGCCATTGGTGGGTTTTGACATTCCTATTTATCTATAAAATCCAAAGAGTTGAAACCCCGCCAGAGGCGGACTGTGAGCGCAGGGGTTTCAACCTACTTTTGCTACTTTTGCTACACATGTTTCATTTGGAAACAATTCAGAACTGCATTTTTATTAAAATTTATAATATTTTAAAATTAACTTAATAGATAATTATATTCTTTCGATAAATATATAAATATATATTTTTGAACTTCTAATAATAAAGTGGAAAATAAGAAGTGAATAATAATAGATATCTTTCGACTTTTAAAATTGCTGTAGCATCGGTCATTTCAGTTTTTTTAAATATCATAATGATATCTAATTATATTTTAGGTCTCATCGGCGGGGTTTGGTTAGCTCAGCAAAATGAATGGAAATCTCTTTTGTATGGCTTTGGTCTTGCCGTTGCTGTTGTATTAGCATATAAAATTATTTTACTTATCACTCAGCTAATTGATAAAATTTTCTCTTCTATAATTGATCGTAATAGTACAATTTATGCCTTTAGTTTTAATTTGATAACATCAATTTATACTTTCGGCTTAATAGGTTATTGGACTATTTGGGTTTATAACAAAATGCTGTTTATGGCACCTGACTCTTTAATCTATGCTTATCTGATGTGGGGTTATGCAACCGTTGTGGCACCGCTTCTTTTTTGGGCAAGACGGGAAACAATGGATGCTGTTACAACATCTATTGGTTTAATCTTTGCTCAAATTACTTATCTTCTCTGTTGCGGATATTATTTTTTCGGCACAGATTTTACACAATGGTTATATTATATAATTGGACTTGGTGTTACTTCTTCTATTTTAGTCATTGGGATAGGCATTTCTGAATCAAAACAGCGTGCGATGGTAAAAAAAGAGCGAGAGATGTTCAAAATCAACAAAAGCCGCTACTCATATTTCCAGTAAGAAATAAATAATAATTCTAATTCACAAAAATTTTGTCTTTTGTATAAATGAAAAATACTTTGAATCAAAATAAATTTCTACTGTTAATAAAAAAAAGGGCTGAAATTCCCACTAATTAACTTCAACCCTATTTCCTTTAGGAAATCAATAAGTATATTTATATATAACCCAACTAAGAGTCGATGTCAACAATTATTATGGATATTAAGATAACTAATACATTATTCATCCGAAATCAAGCAATATCCCATAAAGTAATATAATTAAAAGAGTTACAATTCAAGAAATTGAAATGCCTCGGGCAGATAATCAACCAAATCGCCAGAAATCAATGATCTTGCCCCTATTTCTTCGGTACCAAAATCACCTGAAAGACCATGGATATAGACCGCTCCGCAAGCTGAATCAAACGCTGAAACAGACTGACCCAATAGTGTTCCTATAATTCCTGAGAGCACATCGCCCGACCCGCCGGTAGCCATTCCGTTATTTCCGGTCGGATTCAAAGCAACTTTGCCATCTGTATCGGCAATCAATGTAGGACTGCCTTTGAGAACTAAAACAACACCGTATTCTTTTGCAAATGAAGATGCTTGTGCTATCCGTTTTTGAATATCATCTGCAACTTTGTTACCGGTTAATCTAAAAAATTCCCCCGGATGCGGCGTCAGGACGCATCGCGTCCTTTTTTCTTTTAATATTTTAGTAAATTTTACAAGGGCATTCAACCCGTCAGCGTCAATAATCATTGGCTTATCGCAACGAGCGACAAAGCGTTTGACTAATTCTTTCGTTTCGTAATGTTGTCCAAGTCCGGGACCAATTATTATTGAATCATGTTCATTGGCTAATTCTAAAAGTTGCCCCAATCCTCTTAGTGCCAGATGCCCATTCTTTTTCACGTCTGGCATCGGAGCCAAAGTTGCCTCAGTCACAGAAGAGGCTATAGTTGGAAGTATCGAATGCGGACACGCAACTTTAACCAAACCGCAACCGGAACGAAGAGCAGTTTTGGCTGTTAATATTGCCGCTCCGGTAAGACCCGAAGAACCGGCTATGCACAAAATTTTTCCAAAATCCCCTTTGTGTCCATCCGGTTTTCTACTCGGAAGAAGTGAAGAAATTTTTTGAGTGGTTAGTAAATCAGTTTTTAAATTAAAATTTTCTATAACATCATCAGGAATACCAATCGGAATTATTTGAATTTCACCGGATAATTCTCTACCGGGGGAAACATACATACCTAATTTTGGCAATGCTAAAGTAAAAGTATAATCTGCCTGTACAACACATCCTTCATATTGACCATTGTCAGCGTTCAACCCCGATGGCATATCTATTGCAATAGTGGTAATGTTTTGACTATTTATATATTCAATCATATCACCGAGCAACCCTCTGGGTGCTCCGGCAAAACCGTTTCCGAAAACCGCATCAATAATAAAATCAGCCGCCAAATTATTCGGTAATGAATCTATTGAATCAATTTCATGCATATTGATATTTAGTTTTTTTGCTTTATTACAATTTTCAGAAGCATCGACAGAAAGTTTATTTTCCGGAGATGGATAATAAATTGTAACTTCACACCCTGCTTGGAATAGATATCGTCCAACGACAAATCCATCGCCGCCGTTATTCCCTTTACCGCAAAAGATAATTACTTTACGATTATTAATATTATAAAAAAGTGATTGAATAATAGCCTGGGCAATTCCGCGTCCTGCGTTTTCCATCAGTTCCAGCGATGGAATCTTTTTAATGTCGATTGCCTCCCGATCTATATTTCTCATCTGTTCGGAAGTAACCAGTTTCATTTTGAGGTCCTATCTCAATTTTTTGTTTTTTTTACCAGTTGTTTTTTTCTTTTTTGATGTCTTTTTTTCCAAGGCATAATTTATAGCCGGAAGAACATCGGCAAAATATTTTAATTTAATATTTTTCTTGATTTCGGGAGGAAGTTCTACCGCATCTTTGCGGTTTTCTTCGGGAAGAATAACTTCTTTAATCCCAGCCCGATAAGCGGCTAATAGTTTTTCTTTCAAGCCACCAATAGGCATCAATAGTCCGCGCAAAGTAATCTCTCCGGTCATTGCCAAAAGAGGTTTTACTGCTCTATCTGTCAGAAGTGATGTAATTGCAACTGCCATAGTGATTCCCGCCGACGGACCGTCTTTTGGCGTGGCACCTGCAGGAACATGGATATGAATTTCCTTGCTACTTATTTTCTGGGCATCTATTCCTAATTCATCCAAATGCGATCTTATAAATGACAAACCAGCTTGAGCCGATTCTTTCATCACCCCTCCCAATTGTCCAGTCAAAATCAAATTCATTTTACCCGGCATCGCAGTTGCCTCAACAAATAGAAGCTCGCCACCAACCGAAGTATAGGCAAGACCGGGGACAACGCCGCATTTCCCCTGACGGCTAAGAATTTCTCTTGTAAATTTTTGAGGTCCTAAAAGTTTAGGGATATCTTTTCCGGTTACGGTAATTTTCTTTTTATAACCGGTAGCAACTTTTCTTGCAATTTTTCTTATTACCGATGCAATTTCTCTTTCCAGATTACGAAGCCCCGCCTCGCGAGTGTAACCTTCGATTAAAGCTTTCACTCCTGAATCTTCAAGGGAAAGATGCTTCTTTGACAAGCCGTGATTTTCAAGTTGTTTCGGGAAAAGATGTCGTTTGGCAATGGCAAGTTTTTCAATATCGGTATAACCCGGAATCCTAATTATTTCCATCCGGTCCCTAAGTACAGCCGGAATTGGATCCATCCAATTAGCAGTTGTAATAAACATTACTTTTGATAAATCAAAAACAACTTCCATATAGTGGTCGGAAAATGAATCATTTTGTTCTGGGTCCAAAACCTCAAGCAAAGCCGAAGCAGGATCACCTCTGAAATCAGTTCCAAGTTTGTCAACTTCGTCAAGCATTATAACTGGATTGTTTGAACCACATCTTTTAATAGATTGGATAATTCTACCCGGCATAGCTCCTATATAAGTACGCCTATGACCTCTAATTTCCGCCTCGTCACGCATCCCACCCAACGATACCCTTGCAAATTCACGTCCCATAGACCGTGCAATTGATTTTCCAAGTGATGTCTTACCTACTCCCGGAGGACCAACAAAACAAAGTATGGGACCTTTGACATCCGCTTTAAGTTTCATAACAGCCAGATGCTCAAGGATTCTATCTTTTACTTTTTCCAAATCAAAATGGTCTTCATCAAGTATCTTCTTAGCTTTTTTAAGGTCAAGTTTGTCTTCGGTAGAAATTGACCAAGGAAGAGTTACCAGCCAATCCAGATAAGTTCTGGTTACAGTGTATTCTGCCGATGAAGGTGCCATATGAGAGATACGGTCAAGTTCTTTATGAGCCGCTTCTTCAGCCAGTTTCGGCATTTGGGCTTCTTTAATTTTTCTCTCAAATTCATCTATCTCTGAACTGTCATCCCCGTGCCCTAATTCTTTTTTAATCGCTTTTAATTGTTCTCTGAGAATATAATCACGCTGAGTTTTTCCTAATTCAGAAGCTGCCTTTTCCTGTATCTGCTGTGATAATTGAAGAACTTCAATTTCCTTTTGAAGCATCTGATAGAGATTTTGCATTCTCTTTTCTATGTCCAGCTCTTGAAGAATTCCCTGCTTTTGTTCTATGGAAATATTTAGATTCGATGCAACATAATCAACTAATTTGGAAGGTGAATCCTGATTGACAGCTGAAATATGGAATTCTTCGGTAAGATAAGGTGCTAACAATCCAAGATTTTTAACGGCATCCATTAAGTTTCTTTGGAAAGCTTCCATACGAACATTATCAGTCGTGTTTTCTTCCAATTCTTCAACTTCAGCCGCAAGGTAAGGAGTATTAGAAACAAATTTTTTAATCTTAATTCTGCTTAATCCCTGAATAAGGAAACGTACCGAGCCATCCGGAAACCGGAGCATTTTAAGAATATTACCCGATGTTCCAATTTCATAAATATCATCAGGGTCAGGATTTTCAATATCAGGATCTTTTTGTAGAAATAGCCCTATCCTTGCCCCACGCATAAGAGCATCATCGACAAGACGAGTTTGCTCAACGTCCTGAATCATAAGCGGTACAACCAGATAAGGAAATACTATATTACTTTTCAGAGGGAGAATTGAGACTACCTGATTTGAATTCTTTTTATTATTATTTATTTTTTCTTTTATATCCATCGTCATAAAATATTCACCTGTTTATATTTAACACATATTTATATATATCGGATAAAATGCTTATCCTGCAAGTAGTTTACCTAATTTTTTTGATTAAACATTAAAGCGGAAAAGGATAATATCGCCATCTTTAACAATATATTCCTTCCCCTCGAGTCGTGTTTTCCCAGCCGCCTTTAGAGCCGCCGGAGTTTTAAATTCAAGATAATCGGCATATGATGTAACTTCGGCTCTTATAAATCCTCGCTCTATATCGCTATGAATTACCCCTGCTGATTTTTGAGCATTGGTGCCGTTTTTAATAGTCCATGCTCTAACTTCAGGCTCAGCCGCTGTTATATACGAAATTAGCCCCAGAAGTTCATACGATTTTTGAACAACTAAATCAACAGCCGGAGTTTTGATTCCCAAATCTTCAAGAAACAGATTTTTTTCTTCATCCTCTAAACCAACCAATTCCATCTCAATTTTTCCGCACATAACAGCAATATCTCTTTTACCGGGCTGGATTAAAGACTGATACTCATTGCTGATATCATCAATCTTATCCAGTTTATCTTCGCTGATATTTAAAACAATCAAAAGCGGTTTCTGGGTGAGGAACATATAGCCACGGAGAGATTTTTTTTCATCGTTTGTTAAATCAAGATCAATCAACGGTTTTTCTTCTTCTAAGAACTGGTAACATTTTTTTAGTAAATCAAGTTCTTTGGTTTCCGTTTTATCTCCGGTAACTTTGATTTTTTTGGCTTTCTTCTCCATGTTACTTTCAAGAAGAGTCATGTCAGCCAGAAGCATTTCATCGAGTAAAGCCTGTATGTCAGATTTGGGATTGGCATCATCAGAATAAGCATCAATAACCAACATCAGCGTTTCCATCAGTCTTATATCCGGATTTATTTCAAATTTATCAGCAGATTTTCCTTTGCCGCTGAAACCGGGGGCATCCAGAAACGAAATCTCGGCATAAGTAGTTTTTTTAGGATTTATCATTTCAGTGAGAATATCAATTCTTTCATCCGGTACTTTTATTATAGCTCGGTGAATAGCTTTGCTAAAATCCCCAACTGCTTCCTG
>JAYEHE010000367.1:0-2120 GCA_034659415.1 Candidatus Zixiibacteriota bacterium
CACGGATTACGCGAATTTTCGCAGATATTATTTTTTGTTATTTTTGAATGTAACATTTTTATTTCTCTTTTTTTATCTGTGCAAATCAGCGTTATCAGCGTCATCCGTGTTTCATTTAATAGAACGCAGATGAAACGGATTGAGCAGATATTCGCGGATTTATATCTTTTGTTATTTTTGAATGTGTCATTTTCATTTCTTTTTTTTTATCTGTGCAAATCAGCGTTATCCGCGTTATCTGTGTTCCATTTAAATTCAACACAAATATAATCAGTTCCATGAATTTGTAGTTTTAGTGAAATATTATCTTTTGAATTTTTAATGCTTTTTTCAGATATCAGGTCATACCACTCACAATTTGTGTTTTCGGAAACGTTAAGTGCATTGAGAGTTATTTCCATTGCTTGTGGGTTTAGATTAACAACCGCAACCTGAAAACCGGTTTCTGTTTCTGTAACTGCAATATTTACATTTTCATTTGTCCCGATAATATCAACAGGAAGTGATAAACTGTAAGTTGTCATTGCGTAATCAATAACATCACGCACAAGTTCAGGAAATTGTTTTGCTGCGGTTGTGGCATCCATCAGAAATGTTGCAACAGTTCCTTTGCCGTATTTATTGATAACAATTGCGGGAGAGCCATCTTCAAATGTAGCAACAACTTTTGCGTTGTCTGTTTTCCATAAAGGAAGGTTGACATCAGGCAAAGCATATTGTTTTCCTGCTGAAACACGTTTGCCTGCTGCATTTTTTACAATTATTGAAGAATGATTTTTCGGGTCGCCTTCTTCCACACCAAAAAATTCCTTGCGTTCATAACTGCTTGCCCTTGCCATTGGTATCTGTGGGCCAAAAGCAATAACAGCACCACCTTCTTTCACAAACTTTTCAATCCAATCGCTGTCGGTTCGTTTGAAACCGGAAATATCAGGAAGTATGATTATCTTTTTATCTTTTAATAATCTTGGCATTACAGAATCGTTCGGATTATTAGGCCAATATGGATAATCTTCTGACAAACGCGGGACATAAGGTAAAATATCAACAGCAATTCCAAGGGTTCTGAAAGCATCCAAAGCAGGCAGGAAACAATTGCTCCATCGTTCGATCACCCAATCGGAATGAGGAAAATAGAAAGTTAAATTGTTCGGTTTGCAGGAAATTTTATCATGAATCAAATTAAAGGCTTTCATCCCGTCAATCACAGCTTTACGGCTTTGTTCTAATTCAGGGAATTTTTTCATATTGCGATGGATATTGCAGTTATAAGTAAAAAGACTAATACCATCATTTTCGGTAACTGTTGCTGCGCTTAAAATCTGCGAATAAATATTTTTATAGCTTGTTGTGGAATGCTCAGGTGAAATTTTATTTTCAAGATAACCAAACAATTCAACATGAGTTAAGGCGATTTTATTTTGCAATTGCTTTGCTCCGATACCAAGCGAACAAAAATCTTTAACCCGCCTAATAGGATATTTCTGACGGTTATCGGGACGGTAGCTTGCCATCACCTGTCCCTGGTAAATAATAATGTCCAACGACTCAATTATGCCGAGATAACCTGCAAGCATTGGGTCGTCATTATAAGGAGCACATCCGCTTAAAAGTCCGGGGTTTAGTTTTTTAACATTATCGCTAAACTCACGCATGTAAGGGGCAAAATAAGTTCCGCTACCTTCGAGATAGGTGTAAAATCCAACCAATGACGGATGATGATTGTATATTTCATAAAGTTCATCCATGATTGATTTAACGCTTTCCATCCTGTCTTTTGAATGTGTTTCTCTTGTTAAATCCCAACTAACAGATAACAAAACAGGGTAGCCCTTTTCATCACCATTACGAAGTATTGCTTCAACAACATCTTTTGGTGAGCCGGGTTCCAAATCAGATTTGCATATCTTTGACGGGAAATGTGCTGTTTTCCCAATAAGGCCATGAGCTATAAGACAGTTACCGCCTGTTTCACTGAAGTCATGTAAATACTCTGAAATATCTTTATCGGGATTAATTGTATCAATGGTTGAAGGATAATAGAAATCAACAACCATTTTTCCCAAAAGAAATGTTGCTTTGCCAATTGCTGACGGCTTTTCTCTATCTCCTGCCCAAAC
>JAYEHE010000368.1:0-2119 GCA_034659415.1 Candidatus Zixiibacteriota bacterium
TTTTATCATATATTAACAATGAGGATTTAAAAAAATCATTCGATAAACGCAAAAATCAAATTCTTGATTATGTTAAACTTGGAATATCAGCAGAAAAAGATGGTCGGATTGGTGACGCATTAAAAAATTATTATTGGGGTTATCTTTTGTCATATACTTACCCCGATACAATTCATTTAAAATTCAATGATGTAATTAGCTATGAACCATTAATTGCCTTATCTGATAGAATCAATCAAGTTATTCAAAATATTTCGATTAAGTCAGATACAGTTTATCAGGATGGTGATGTTGTTGTTGCTGAACTTATTTTCAAATATGAGAATCAACCTATCAACGGCTTAGTTTTTTCTTATTATAGCGGCATAGGAATGGATTATGGGCAAGTGTGGGAAGGTAAAGCGGTTCTTCCTATATATGATGAGCCTACTATTTCAGAACGCTCTTTAGCATTGATGATAGAATACTATTCAGAAAGTGAGATGGGTGAAAATAGTGAGTTAGCACATCTGCATAAGATTTATTTTGAACGAGTCAACTCTAACTCAATTGAAACCCTGCTAAAATTCCCTTGGCTTAAAAAAAATAAACCGATTGAAAAACCATCTGAAAGAATTACAATTCCACAAGATTCAATTAAAACTCCGATATTAGAAAAGAAACCAAAAGTAGAATATCCCTCGTACATGAAAGTTCTCTCAAGATTAACTGATGTGGAAGATTTTCTGAGAATTATAGCTCAATATGAAGAACTCGGACAAATTCAATTCGGCAAAAAAGAAAATTTAACTGAGCTTGGTGACAGATACGTTGCTATATTTGATGAAGCGAAGGTCTGGGGAATATATAAATTTGAGAATGATATTTATACTGAAATAACAAGTGGACAAATTATTGATAATATTTCAATAGAATTCAAAGGTAAACGACAAATCTGGATAAAGGATATTAATCAAAATGAATAATAAGATAAAAATATATTTGTTATGTGTATTGATGGCATTTTTGTTTGCATCTATAAGTAATGCAGAAATTCCCAATCTCGTTACAAAAGTCATTTTGACAGGAAGTGATGGTTCCACTGTTCCCTTGAAAATCCAAGAGAACTTAACATTAATTTTGAATAACTTAAATAACATAAAAGAAAATAAAACATACTTCACAAAAGAGGGATTAACTCAATTTATAGATTTATATGAAAAATCTGAATTCAAATGTATCAATGTGCTCTATAATGGGAAATTAATAAATCTTCAAAATGGAGGTTACGAAGTAAGAGGGATTAGAGTCAGGGTTAATATGAAAACTACAAAAGGGAATCCTGATCAATTTTTAGTCTTTACATTTAATTCAAATTTGATAATTGAGGATGTTAACTTTGCCATGGAAAAACATCTGTATGAACGTATTATTGAAGATGGCATTAAGTTAAAAGATTTTGCCCACAGACAGAAGATTATCCATTTTATTGAAATATTCAGAACAGCCTATAATCGTAAAGATATTGAATATTTAGAAAAAGCATATAGTGATGATGCTTTGATTATTGTTGGACGAGTTTTGGAAACAGCACCTGAACAACCTGAAATGCTGGAGAAAAGCTACTTGTCCAAAGATCAAATTATTTTTGTGAAAAAGAGCAAAGAAGAGTATATCTCAAGCCTCCGAAATGTATTTTCAACGAACGATTTTATTAAAGTAGATTTTGAATCACTAAATATTATCCGTCATGATTCTATTTTAGATATTTATGGCGTTACTCTTAAGCAGAGATGGAAATCAAGCAACTATTCTGACGAAGGATTTTTATTTCTAATGATTGATTTTGCCGATGAAGATAGCCCTTTGATTCATGTTAGAACCTGGCAACCTGAAAAGTTTCCTGATGGCTCCGTTATAAGCCTTTATGATTTTAATATTGTAGAATAAGCATGAAATTTTATTCATTATGAAAAATACAATTAAACTATCAGTTATTCTATATTTGATGATATGTGGGGCAATATACTCACAGTCTGATAAATATTCTTCTGAACCACTTGACATTTATGATCGTATTTCAAATTTAAAAGATTCAATAACAAATTGGAATAAAAATGGTTATTCTCAAAAAAATAAC
>JAYEHE010000369.1:0-2115 GCA_034659415.1 Candidatus Zixiibacteriota bacterium
GAGCCTGCCTGCCAAGGTTCGACAGGCGGGCGAAACCAAAAGTAAGTTGAAAGATTTGTGTTCCAAAAACCGCCAAAAGCCATATACTTAACGTCAGACTGTCTAAAAACTATTAAAAAAGCAAATAATTTTTGAGCAAAGGAGAAATAGCTTTATATTTGACAAAAATTTAATCGGTGGTTAGGGTTATTAGACAGACTGCCGTTAGTTGCAATTTGCACAAACGAAAAGATATCAGGTTTAGATAGAATTAATTGTTTAAATAAATACATTAATGAACTATATTAATCAATTTGATTTAATAAATGCCATCTCAAATAGTGATGGAGAGTATCTTGATCATAAGAAATTAATATCAACTGTTAATAGGCATCAAATAATAAAAAAAAATAATAAAACCTATCCTGAAATAATAAAATACGAGAAGTTCTATATTACTGAAGCACCAGTTGAGGAAAAAAATTGGTCACTAATTAAAAAAAATGAAAAGAAGAAAATATTAAGACTCAATGAAAAAATTAAGAAATTATTGAACCTTGATAATGTTATTAAAAAATTGATTGAGTATAAAACAAAATATCCAAATGTTCCGACAATTTATAATTATTTAGGCATAGCATATGAGAGAAGCTGTCAGACAAAAAATTATTATAACACTTTAATTGAAACGATAGAAAAATTTCCAGATTATATATTTGCTAAAATATCATTATCAGAGTATTATCTAAATACTAATAAATACAAAAAAATATCTGATGTACTTGACAATAAATTTGAGATAACTCAACATTTTCCCGCAGAGACAGATGTTTTTCATGTTTCAGCAGTCAGAGGATTTTATTATGTAACAGGCAGATATTTTGTGAATATTGGGAAAATAGAAATGGCTTACAAATCATATTTTTTATTAGTTGATCTTGATACTAATCATAAAACAACGGAAATTCTTGGACAAGAAATAATAGCTTATGAATTGCGTGGACTGAAAAAAAATTTAGCTAAACAAAAGAAATAAAAATAATTTGCCACCAAAGGAATAATTTCTACTTTTAAGCTATGAAATTTATAGGGAGGTTCTATAAATACATTTCTTTTAAGAAACAAAGATAATGAATAAGATGCAAGGCACAAATTTTTCTGAATAGCATTCCACGTGTCGCTTGAAACTTTGGCGTAAGTATATGTAGCGGAATATGGTACTTCTGCCAAAGCGAGACAAGTTTTGAGAGGTTTAGGGGTGGATTCACCTTTACCTACTCGACTGCCTGCTGTACTTTATTACTTCCGTCTGTTTATTAGTGTATTGGCAAGAAATACTCTTTTGCAATTTTTGGTCAAGCGTTGGCTCGTGTGAAATGTGAAACATTCACGAACACCTTAAACAATTAACAATCTGTGAGTAATTGCAAATGTGCTTGCTCTTGCGTTGGCTTATTCAATCAGTTGTCCGACTTTATTCACTATTTTATATTCTATTTTTTCAAATTCTTTAAAATGCGCTTTTCCGCATTTAATCTTTAATTGTTCATCAGGACTTAATTTTTTAATATCAACAATCAGTGTACCTGTGTCTTTTGTTTCTGCAACAAAATAAATTTTTCCTACCTTGCCGTCAGGCAGGTTGTCGTCTTCAAAAACAACTGCCCAATCAGGATTGTAATTTCCTATTGGTGTTGGAATTTTAAACCAATTTGGTAATTTGAAATAAAATTTTATTTGGTCGCTTGTTTCACAATCTTGAGCAAATTTGCTTTCTACTCCTGAATCTAATGGGATTAATTCTTCATAAATAGTCTTTGAAGAATCTGAAACTTTAAAAGTGTAATCATTCAAATAAACTTCCAATTTTCCGTTTTTAATCAAAGTCATTTCATATTTAGAACCGCCAATTTGGTGGTATTTAATTCCGTCAATCATAATATCGTACAAAGTCCGTTTTATGGCTTGTACTGATAGGTCTAAAAACAACTGCGGATTGGTTAAAATATCTCCAATTCTTCCTGATTTGCTTAATATTTCTTGAATTGTAGAACGAGTTAATTCTGTTTTGCTTTGAATATATCCGAGAACATCAGGGATTTTCCAAGAGTAGCCTCCGTAGGATTCAACTTTGTC
>JAYEHE010000370.1:0-9388 GCA_034659415.1 Candidatus Zixiibacteriota bacterium
GGCGGACATGCCGGAACCGATGAAACCGCTATGGTTCAGGCATGTCCGCCGGCATGTCCAAAAAATTCTTTGGTCATTTCACCGCATAACTCCCACCAGTGAATTACAGCAATATTAGATAAATTGTCATGGTGAAAATCAGATGCAACCTGCTTCAAAACAGTGTTGTTTCCACCATGTCCGTTCATAACTATAATATTATCAAATCCAACGTCAGTTAATGATTCAAGTATTTCTGAAATAACATCCTGATAAGTCTCAGGGCTTAACGTTATGCCACCATTATAACGATACAAAGATTTTGTGATTCCATAATTCAGAATTGGTGCCACGATAGAATTGATTCTATCGGCAATACCCAACGAGATATCTTCGGGTATATAATTATCAGTACCTATACATGAAGAGCCATGTCCTTCGATTGTACCAACCGGAAGAATAACAGTATTTATTTTATCAGGAACCAGTTCTTTAATTTTTTGCCAATGAAGTTTTTGCAGTTGACGTTCCATTATATCTCCAATCGTTCAAGAATTCTTTCAAAAACAAGCTCCGTCTCATGGGAAGTCTCATCATCCCCTTCAAAACGGAATTGATTAATGTCTCTTGCCATCATCTCTAAATCATCAGAAGTTTCTACCGCATACCAAATTTCCATTTCCGACCAGGCAAGTTTTTTTTCTGTAAAAGCCTGTCCAACTTCAGAGTATATACTGGGAGATTTCCAATCAAATTCAGACATTTTAATATGGTCTTTTCCAGACATACCAATCAGATAATATCTACCTTCAGGCGTAGGTCCAAAAATAGCATCGGATTTACGAAGCATCTTCAGAGTTTGCGTCATCTTTTCCGCACTCACAGTTGGGGTCCTGCTTCCAACCAAAAGAATATTTTCATATCCTGCTTTGAAACAGTCTTCAAATATCTTTTCAATCCTAATTCCCCAACGCTCTTTATCCTGAGCAATTGATGTAAATTTATCTTTTAATGCTTTGGCTTTATCACCTGATAATTTTTTCTTTAAGTAATCAATAACAATCTTGACTAATTTTTTTCTTTCTGCACTATTTATATAATATAGCCGCACATCAGCATCACTAACACCAAAAGCATGGCTAACAGTATCGGTAATAAATGCCTGATGCAGAAATTTTAATTCAGCCCCCTGGATTACGCCAAAATCCATTTGTGAACCGTCCTCAAAAGGTTCCTGAATACAAACAGCAATTACATCTTTTTCATTTTTCTTAGGCGACATAAATCTCCAAAAAGTTTACTTGTTTCAAATCAATATAAAAGCGTGCCTGAGATGAGTCAAGCACGCTTGAAAATAATTTTTTATTTTATAGTCAAAAATTTCAAATTAGTTCGTCATGAAATCTTTTTTAACTCCTTCACAAAATCGTCAGGGTCAATAACTCCCCGTAATATTTTTTTGACATTCCCTTTTGAATCCAGAAGTAATGTAGTCGGCAATGTGTAATGTTTCATCCCAAATCTTTTCATAAATTCTTTTGTAGTAGGTGAATCGGCTGTTTCTAATTGAGCTTTAATTGAGATGAATCGTTTTGCTTCTTTTGCAACTTCTTGATTACCAAAGGTTTTTTTATCAAGCACCTTGCAATTTGCACACCATGTAGCCCATGTATCAACAATCACAGGCTTATTCTCATTTAAAGCTTTACTTAAACCGGTGTGCAAATCTCTCTCCCATTCAATAAGTTCTTTTGGCTCTGAACTGGTTGCGTTAATTGCAGGCAAGGACTGTGACAATGGAGGCAGAATAAATCCTTGAATCACAATCACACCCAATATCAAATAAGTACCTATAATCAATGATATGAACCCGATAAATTTTTTCAACCTCAGAAAAAACCCGGATTCCGGAGTAAGCCTATCCAAGCCACCTCCAAAAATTCCAAAAGCCAACAGAAGAATCGATGCTAACAAAGCTGTTAAAATTGTTGATATAATTGCACTTAAGAAATACAACGCCATCACTAACAGAACAAAACCGAAAAACTTCTTAACGGTATCCATCCATTCTCCCGAATTGGGAAGTTTATTGATTGCTGATGAAAACGTGCCGATTATTATGTACAACGTTCCCAGCCCCATTGCAAAAACAAATAAAACCAAAAAACCTATTATTGGCGAACCGCTGGTAGCGACATATAAAAGAATTCCGGCAACAAACGGACCAACACACGGTGAAACAACTAAAGCCGCTATTATACCTAATACAATAGCTCCCAAAATTCCTCCGCCGCCGGCTTTGGTGCCCATCTTCTGCCTTAATGACATTGGTACATTTAACTCATATAAACCAAACATTGATAATGAGAAAATTATAAAAACCACAACAATTCCAATTACAACCGGTGGACTGGCTAACCAAGCTCCAAAAACCCCGCCTACCATTGATACAATCATTCCCATCAAACCATACACAAATGCCATCGACCCTACATAAAACAGAGACATTATAAACCCTTTACCGATTGAACGATTTTGACCGGCAAAAATCGAGACAGTAATCGGTACCATAGGGTAGGTGCAAGGTGAAAATGACAAAAGAAGCCCGGTAATAAATGCAAGACCTAACGCAATAATATATCCCCAAAAACCATACTCATCAATCAAGCGTTGAATTTCGTTATCAGATGAAATAGGTGCAGATTCTATTTCTCCATCAATATTGTCAGATGTTTGAAGATTAGCAAAAATTTGTTTATTTGCATAAGCTTCTTTTTCGCCAACAATAAGTTTCAAATTTGCTGTTTTAGTTTCAGGAGCTCGACATTCTTTATTATTACATGGTTGAAAATTTAATTTTATTGGAAGAGTATATTCGCCATTTGGCAGATTTTCAGAGAAACTAATTTCAAATGGGATTATTGTTTTTCCGCTATAAACTGAAAATTTTTCATCAAGCAGAATTTCATCTTCCGGTTTCGGATATAAAATAGAATGAGGAGTAATTCCATCCAGAGTATCAAATTCGATTGTAGCGGCAATCAACCAATCTTCATAAGGAGTTGCAGAATTTATATGCCATCCCGGTGAAACATTTGCGACAAGTACCGCCTGATAGTTTTTGCCGGCTTTTGCCGATGTCATGGAAAATACCGATGACACTCCAACCAGTTCATCATCAACATTAAATTTACTTTGATTACCTAACTGGGGAAAAACAGATGAAATTAATATTGGGAACAAAAAAGAAGCAATAATAGCTATTTTAATAATTTTCATTCATAACTCTCATATTAAAATTTATTTTCACAAAGATTATTTAATCTTCTAACAAAAAAAAGTAAAAAATGTTTAAAGAATTTAATTATTTTTTTTGGGAATGAGTGATTATTTCGCTTTTTATAAGAGCCAGCAGTTTATCTTCGTCAATTTTATTGATAATCATTTCAGCAATTTTTCCTGCCAGATCTTTGGAAAACTGTGCTGTGAATAAACCAAGCTGGTCAGGAGTCAGACTTTCTAATTTTTCTTCCCAGCTCATTTTAGGCAAATCCTGTTTTTTTACAACTTCATCATCGTTGATAATCATACTATCTGGTGTTTCGGTATGAATTTTCTCAACCTCTTTTTTGAATTCCTCAATAAATCCATCAACATTATCTTCTGAATCAGATGGTTTTGTAGTATTAGAAGACTCACTTACAGGATCAGGAGTTATCGGGTCAACAAATGATGAATTCGCTTCAACTTTAAATCCATGAGATTGATTATTCATTTTATTGTCATTAGGATCAACACCTTCAACTTCATTTTTCATTTCATTTATAAACCATTCATAATCATGATCAGATGATTCTGTTTCCGGTTGGACTGCATCCTGATTTTCCATCCCAAATTGATCTGAAATAATATCTATTCCCCCCGTTAAATTCTTATTGTCATCTTTTTGGCTCGGTTTATTAATTATTTCTGATGAATCCTCAGTAATCATAATTGATTCCACTTTTCCAGAATCAGAATTATTGATTGCAGTGTCAGCGTCAATATCCATCCCAATAATTTTTTCTCTATTCTTACTTAGATGTTTTTTGGTATGAACTGTCTTATCCATTATTTCAGAATCAGTAACTTCAATTCGATCCAAACCTAATGCTTCATCCAGAAATTCATCATCTAAATCAGCTGAATTCAAGTGGTTAGAATCATTTACTGTATTTGCTTCGACAGAAGAAACTCTGTTTATTTTTTCCAGAAACAATTTTGGGTCAAGAGGCAAACTAACAAATAAATTCTCGGGAATATTTTGAGCTTGTAAGGGATTTGCCATTAAGAGTTTGGGAATTGAAGCTGTTTTATGATCACTGTTAAATCTATCCAATAAAAGAGTATTTCCGTTTACTTGTAGATCAGCCCCCATTACAATAATATTTGGTTTAGTAAATTGGATAACCTCAAGTGCTTTATCAGGGGATGAAACTGATATAACCTCATATCCATTTTGTCTTAATATTGTCTCTGCTACCCCACGGGTTGTATCGGACTCTTCTACAAGTAGAATTTTTTTATTAATCATTCTATCAGTCTCTTTTTGATAATTCTGATGAAGCATCATCAAGAATATTTTTCTCTTCTTTAGTCAAATTCTCAAAGCCGACATCATTAATCTTATCTAATATAGCATCGACCCTCTTCATTAATTGTTCGGCATTTTGACGGTTTTTCTCAAGCTTAACCTGTTTCCTTTTATATCGCAAGTTTTTAATTTTATCTCCAATAAATTTGAACTTCAAATCTGATTTAAGATAAATAAATGCATATATCACTCCACCTAAATGTGCCATATGGGCGATATTACCGCCTGAGAGGAAATAACCGATTATCATCATTCCAGGAATAGCCCACTTAACTTTGACAGGAACTACAAAATAGATATAGAGCATACGATTGGGAAACATCATCCAATATGCTATAAGAACGCCGTATATTGCCGCTGATGCTCCAATAGTAGGGATTGCCTGAGTTGAATAGACCATCAATGTTAACAATGCTCCCGCCAAACCGGAAAAAATATAAAAACGCCCAAAAACTTTACTCCCCCAAGTACGTTCAATTTCAGTACCAAACATCCAAAGAGCAAATAGATTAAAAAAGATATGTCCAAACCCGCCATGTAGAAACATATATGTAAAAGGCTGAAACAGGAAATTAGGAAATTCTGCAAAAAACATCGCAGGAGTTAATCCAAGATATTTGGTAAGCGAGGGATTAAAGCTTTGCAAAACAAATACAATTAAATTGCTTATTAGCATTATCTTGATAAAAGGAGGCAAACTACCCGGACCAAAACTTAGGCGGGAGTTATTTGAATAATTATTAAATCTCATTTTATTAATATCGGAATTTAAAATTGTTTATAAAGCTACTAACATTTGTTATTTTTATTTAATTCATTTTTTTCAATATTTTCGTCATCTTCAACCTGAAGGTTACTTGGCGAAACAGCTCAGCCACCTACCCCAAATTTCGGAAAAACCTTAACGACTAAAAAAACCCATACAGCCACAAAAATGACCAATAACAACAAATTATATAAATCCATAATTAATCCCAAAATAATAAATAAACTTGTCAATTCCCAATAAATTCTTCAATTGTTTTAATCAATAATAAGTTAGAAGTACTCCGTCTATTTTATTCAATCGACAACAAAAATCAAAATCTCATAAAAAAACCGGCTTTTATATTTGAAAAGCCGGTTTATAAACTGTAAGTACAATTTAGCCGATAATAGTTTCTACTTTCTGGGCTAATTGTGCCTTTGGCATTGCTCCCACAACTTGATCAACTATCTCTCCATTTTTAAAAAACAGAAGAGAAGGAATTGACATAATATTATATTTACCAGCAGTGGCATTGTTAGAATCAACATCAAGTTTGGTAACTTTTATTTTGCCATCATATTCAGAAGCAATCTCTTCCAAAATGGGAGTAATCATTTTACAAGGACCACACCAGGCAGCCCAAAAATCAACTACTACAAGAATATCGGACTGTATAACTTCTTGTTCAAAAGTGTCATCAGTAATGTTAATCGGTTGACTCATCAAATCCTCCAAATTTATTCATTTATTATCATCAAAAATATTCAACAAATAACTTTCTATTCAGTTCCCTAAAATTCTCATATTTCCATCTTATTTAAAACAGTATAATTCTTAATTACAAGTACCACAATAACAAATTCCGCTAAAAATAACTAATATATTAATCATTTTATTTAAACAAGACTCTTGAATTTGTATTACATTAGCATATATTTCATAATTAACTTAGAGGTCACATGAGAGTTTTATTACAACGCGTAAAAGATTGTGAAGTTTGGATTGATGGTAAAATATATAGCGACATAAGATTAGGGCTATTGTTGCTATTTGGAACTCATTTAGATGATTCGGAGGATTCTTGTGGAATTTTGGCTGATAAAGCTGTCAATCTTCGTATTTTCGAAGATTCCGAGGGCAAAATGAATCTTTCCGCTCTGGATATTGGAGCTGAAATAATGGTTGTTTCTCAATTTACTTTATATGCTGACACAAAAAAAGGAAGACGCCCATCGTTTGGAGAAGCAATGCATCCCGATAAAGCAAAAAAACTTTACAACCAATTCGTAAAACTTGTTAAAGCATCTGAATTAAAAGTAGCTACCGGACAATTCGGAGCAAAAATGGACATAAAATTTATTAACCACGGACCTGTAACAATTCTTTTAGAACATGGACTATAGCAAACTTTTAGAATTAGCCAATAGATATAAAATTATTCTTGGCTCAAAATCTCCTCGCCGTGTTTCTTTATTAGAAGAAATTGGACTGCCATTTTCTCAAATAATCCCTGAAATTGAAGAAATAAACTTTAACAATGAGCACCCTTATCAATTTGCTGAAAGATTGGCAAAAGAAAAAGCCCTCAATGTATTAAATAAAACCGAAAGTAACTCGCTGGTGATTGGGTGTGACACTATTGTCATCCTAAAACAAAAGATATTAGGCAAACCAAAAGATAAAAACGATGCATTACAAATTTTGAGTCAACTTTCAGGGGAAAATCATGAAGTATGCACCGCAATAGCCATAGTAAATTCATCAAATAAAATTCATTCTACTTATGAACTCACAAAAGTTTATTTTAATATTGTATCGAAAGAACAAATTTTAGATTATATTGAAACTGGCGAACCGATGGATAAAGCGGGGGCTTATGGAATCCAGGGAATGGGTCGCTTTTTAGTTGACAGAATTGATGGTAATTTAGATAATGTCATAGGGTTACCACGCTTATCGCTGGAGCGATTAGCAAGTAATTTTTGAATAAAGGTAAGTAATTGGTAAAAAATAAAAGATGAGTGAAATCAATGTCAAATTAGGAGAACTTATAAGGCTTGAGAGGGAACGCCAGAATATAAATCTGGAAGATTTCTCTACACAGCTAAAAATAAGTTCTGCGAATCTTGAAAGTATTGAATCGGGGGATTCTAGTAAACTTCCTTCAGATTTATATTTTAATCTTTTCGCAAAATCTTGCTGTGAGGCATTAGGAATTGATTTTATACGAACGGTAGATGCTATCAAAATGGAATTTTCCGAAACTGCTCCACCTAATGAAAATTCAGACAATTCAAAATCTAAAGAAAATTCAAAAAATCTTTCAGATAATTCTGGTAAAGATGAAAAATTGCAATTAAAAAAATTGGCTTACATGTTAGGTGGGATTATAGGCATATTTGTTATATTTATGCTAATTTATTTCATCTTCTTTAATAGTGACACCCCAAATTCACAATCTTCTAATATACCCGACAACATAGAAAATGCTCAAGCCAACAATAACAATAATGACGTGGGAATTGCCGCTACTTATGATTGGAACACTTCCGAGTACACCCCCCCTGAACCTATAGAACTTAAACTAACTGCTTCCAAAGAAAGTTGGGCTACAGTTTTAGCAGATGGTGACACTTCGTTATTCAGAAGTCTCATCCCAAACAAACAATACATCATAAATGCTGATTACCGCATACAGATTTCAGTCGGCATTCCAAGATTTGTGGAAATTGAGCTGAACGGTACAAAAATAAATTTAGTAAACCCTGAGACAAGAAGAATTTCCAAAGTTAAGATTAATCAAATAAACCTTAAATCTTTTCTTGAATTTAAAATCGAGAAAAAAATTGAAACTAATAGAATAAATAAACCTCCTGAAAATAATACTGACACTACTGACACAACTAATAGTATAAATATTCCTTCTGAAAATAGCATTGATACATCGATTGACACTACCGCTCAACCAACCCAAACAGAAAACACAAATGAAAAAGAAGAAGGGAATTAAATTGAATTTAAAATCTTTAATTGCCAATATCAGAATTTCAAGAATGAAAAAGAAAGTAGAAACGACGGTATTTAATTTCCCCTCAGCATTGGATGACCCTAAAAACATTCTAGTGTGCCTTCCTTGTAGCCTCAGAGAATTGACAATCGTGAAAGAATTTCTTCCAATAATAACCGAAATGTTTAAAAATGCTAAAATTACTTTGCTACCAACCCCGGGCATAAAAGTTAGCGATATGTACCCTCGAAAAGGTTTTATTATCCTCTCCCCCACGTCCGACCAACTCACATGGGCGGGACTGCCCAAAAAAAATTATCTTACAAATTTACAAAGTAATAAGTTTGACATGATATTAAATTTAAACTTCGAAGAATCTTCTTTCATATCAGGAATACTTCTTAGCTTTCCTGATGCGCTTAGAGTTGGCAAAGGCAACCATTTAGGAAAATCTTTTTATAATTTAGAAATTAAAACAAAATTTTTACGGGACGAACGCAACATATATCGTTCTATATTTGACACTCTGTCTGTATTAAAAGGCAATAAAGCCCAGACAGCATAACAAAATTATCTTTTGGAGGAATAGTGTATTTAAAACGACTTGACATACTTGGTTTTAAATCCTTTGCAAATAAAACATCTGTAAAATTTTCTACTGGAATCACTGCTGTTGTAGGACCTAACGGATGTGGTAAGACTAACATATTAGATGCACTGCGATGGGTAATGGGAGAACAAAAAATCACCCTTCTTCGCGGAAGCAAGATGGAAGAAGTTATTTTTAACGGCACACGTGATCAAAAACCGTTGGGGATGGCAGAAGTTACTTTGACTCTCATTAACAACCAAAATATTTTACCTACCGAATATACCGAAATCCAGATAACAAGACGATTATTCCGAAGTGGTGAGTCCGAATATCTACTTAATAAGGTCCCATGTCGGCTCAAAGATATAACAGAATTATTTTACGATACCGGATTGGGAGCTCATTCTTATTCTGTAATCCAACAGGATA
>JAYEHE010000371.1:0-2108 GCA_034659415.1 Candidatus Zixiibacteriota bacterium
TTCATAACTTGATATCATGATTAAACCCAAAAATGGTGGCAATTGGGGGATTTTCGGGGGAAGATTTGATCCTGTTCATTTGGGTCATTTGCAAATTGCCGAACAGGTCTGCAACTATAAAAAATTAACCGGTATATTATTCGTTCCTTCTTTTAACCATCCTCTTAAAAAAGATAATGCCAAAGCTTCTTTCGAACAACGATGTGATATGTTAAAGCTGGCATTTGAAGATTACGAACAGTTTTGTCTTTCTGAAATTGAACTAAATTATGAACTTTCAGGATTTACAATTGATACCATAAAAAAACTGAAAGATATTTATGAGTCCTGCACTTTCTATTTCCTTATCGGAGCAGATAATATACATCAATTCAAGCAATGGCATAAGCCGGAAGATATTCTAAAGGAAACGAAAATTTTAATGGCGGCTCGTCCCGGATATGAACTGAACATTATCAAAGATTTACCAGCTGATAGAATTGAGATTATTGAGACTGGCTTATTTGATATATCTTCAACGGAACTCAGAAAATTGCTTGAAGAAAACACAAATTCTGATAAATTAGATAATTATATTCCACCTAAGGTTTTGTCTTATATAAGAAAGAATAAACTGTATAGATGATGAAAAATAAAACACTTTACCTTGTTGATGGGTCATCAGTATTCTATCGTGCCTATTTTGCATTTATCCGCAACCCATTAATAAATTCCAAAGGGGAAAACATCTCAGCTACTTATGGATATATCAATTCTATTTTGAAAATCATAAAAGATGAAAAACCTGATTATTTGGCAATAGTTTTCGATACCAAAGAACCTACTTTCAGGCATAAAAAATATTCAGAATATAAATCAACCAGAGCTAAGATGCCGGAAGATTTGGTTGAGCAGTTACCTCGAATCCGTCAAACAACAGAAGTGTTAAATATCCCTTATTATGAGATGGCAGGATTTGAAGCGGATGATATTATTGGCACTATGGCTGTTGCCGGAGCAGAAAAGGGGATGGATGTTTATTGTGTAACTGGGGACAAAGATTATTTCCAATTGGTCAATGATAAAATTTCAATTTATTATCCAAAATCAGGTGGGGCTATTCCGATTAAAATGGGAAGGGAAGAAGTAAAAGAAAAATTTGGTGTCTATCCTGAAATGGTAATTGATAAATTGGCTCTGATGGGTGACTCATCGGATAATGTGCCAGGTGTCCCCGGTGTCGGTCCTAAAACTGCCGATACGTTACTTACCCAGTTTGGAACTTTAGAAAAAATATTGGATGGCTCCGAAGAAATTAAAGCCAAAGGGGTGCGTAAAAAGATTTCTGAAAACAAAGATAAGGCGCTTCTTTCAAAAGAGTTGGTTACAATTGAAACTAAAGTACCTATTGAATATGATTTAAAAGATTTAAAACGAAAACAAATCAATTACGATGCGACCAAAGCTTTGTTTATGGAACTTGAATTAACTCGTCTTCTGAAAATGATAATTACTGATACTGATATTTCGAAAGAGTCTGTTCCTGAGAAAAAAGAAACCAAAGCGTTTTATCATCAGGTTAATACTTTAGATGATTTGAAAAAACTTGTTAAAGAATTTTCAAAAGTAAAACAAATAGCAGTTGATACGGAAACAACTTCATTAAATACGTTTGAGGCTGAGTTGGTCGGGGTGTCTCTTGCCGAACGGGACAACACCGCTTATTACATTCCATTAAATCATGAAGAGACAGAAAAGAATTTACCTTTTGATAAAGCTCTAACTGAATTAAGAAAAATATTGGAAAACAAAAAGATTGAGAAAATAGGGCAGAATATTAAATATGACCTGAAAGTTCTAAAAAAATATGATCTAAACATTGAACCAATCTCATTTGATACTATGGTGGCGGCTTATGTCATCAATCCTTCATCCCGAAGATATTCTTTGGACTTTTTAGCGTTAAAATATTTTGATTACCAGATGCAACCGATTACAGATTTGATTGGGACAGGGAAAAAACAAAAATCTTTTGCCACGGTGTCGGTAGATAAGGCGGTTTATTATGCTGCTGAAGATGCCGATCTTACTTTCCGTTTGCGTAAGGTTTTTGATAAACAATTAAAAGA
>JAYEHE010000372.1:0-2103 GCA_034659415.1 Candidatus Zixiibacteriota bacterium
ACCCATTGCCGCTTGCACCCGCTTAATACTATGACGTGCAACCACATGAGATATTTCATGAGCCACAACCGAAGCCAATTCCGCCTCGTTTTTCATCTCTTTAATTATGCCAGCATAAAAATACAGATACCCTCCCGGAGCGGCAAAAGCATTTATCTGGTCGGAATCAATAACTGCGAAATGGTATTTTAAATTTTTGCGGTCAGATACGTTAACAATTTTCTGTCCTATTTCAGTGATGTAATCTTGCCAGAGGGAATCATCAAGGATTTTTTCCGATTTCCTAATCTCCTCATCCATTCCAGCACCGATAGCAACTTCCTGACTGGTTGGTATAATGATAAATGATTTTTTCCCGCCTGGTCCTGTCGTGGCACATGAAATAAACACCAGAGTAAGCAAAATCAATAATTGACTAAATCTATAGGACATTACAATTTATTTTCAGTCATATCTTTTGATTTATCAGCAAGATCCCCAATAATAGGCAATCTGTAACTTTTCCCCTGTAACGCAAAATATATTCCCGCTACTGAAAGAGCCAGGGCAATCATTAGAATCCCGGTAAATACCATGTCCGAGATAAAATCAATAAGAAAAACGACGGCAATAATCTCAAGCAAAAACAGGATGACACCCTGCCGAGCATGAAATTGTGCTTCTTTATTTTCTTTCATATTCAAAAGAGGGACGAAACATAAAATCGGGATATAAGCCATGATAGCCGCCATACGTCCTTCTTCTGTCGAAAACCCTTCTCCCTTTCCCTCGGATTCATTTAAATTATCATTTAGTGGTGGGATGTCTTCAGAAGAAGTCTTTGTATTTTCATTTTCAAAAAAAGAATCAGTCATTATATATTCTCCCTGAATTTATAAAGGCCAAAATAGTTCTTGATTTAAGCCGGGCAAAACAACTTTTATCGGTTTTGTCGATGGCATTTTTTCAAGTTTATTATCTCCATCTGTTAAAATCATATTAAAAGAAAACTCACCCTTTCCATTCTCCAAGATAAAGCTTCTCTTGACAGATAATTCGATAATTTCATCAAAAGCAAAGTTAAAATCATCGTTCTCTACCCCAAGCTTATTCAAACACAACTCTATGCTATGTTCTTTGCTTCCATCAGTATAAAAAGTAATTTTTAACTTCGGTTCTTTTAAATATCCTAACTCTTTTTTATCTATAAAGTCAAGCCGAATATAGAAATTCGTTTTATCGAAACCAAAATGAATTGTATTAGCATATCGGTCAACCCGATGCATCGAATTGCCTACTTTTTTAGTATCAAAAATACCAGCTCCAGCCCATTCATAAAAATGAGTGATTGCACCATCGATTGACGGCGTTATGAAAGAGTCTGGATATTGAGTTTCATATGTTGATTCACTTTGATTGATTGGTGATAATAATTCAGAAGGAATGTTTGAGTTTAATAATTTATAAACAGCTATCAGATGTTTCCTGAATATTTGGTCAAATTCCGAATTATGGTCACCTCGGTGTTCATCACCATACCACCAGCACCAATCCGAACCTTCGGCAATATAAATTTGATGCCATGCTTTTTCAAGTATGGATTTATCATAATCTATGTTTTGATTTTGAAATTCAACTAACTTATCACGAGTACTTTTAAGTAAATCCCAAGCAAGATTATCTTCTTGATGTCCAATCCAAATTTTGAAATTATGGTTAATCCATGAACCGGCAAAAATAGATTTTAATTTTTCCGGTTGGCAAATTTGAGATGCTTCTGTCATTGTGACAGTCTCAATCTCATCATCATCATTTAACTTTGAATATAAAGCATCAAGGAAATCCTGTCCATCACGAGGAAAATATTCCCAACAATTCTCACCATCCAAAATTACCGAGAGCACTGCATTATCCAAATTATCAAAATTATTATTTCTAATCCTTTTAATATTTTTAATAAAATCATTAACCGCTCGGTCAGCATCCCAACCTGAATAAACAAAACCTATTTTATCAGAAAGAGCATGATCTCTAAAAAACAACTTTAGTCCTGAACCGTATTCATATACTCTCTGTAGAGAATTTCTATTAATTGGTTGCTCACCTTTTTTTAATGAGTTGAAC
>JAYEHE010000373.1:0-2090 GCA_034659415.1 Candidatus Zixiibacteriota bacterium
GCCTTAATAACACAGTCTTTAATGAATGGTAGTTTAGCCGCAGTAAATTGATTGCTTGGGCTCTTATTTTCCGATTGCGGGATGTCTAATTCTTCCCATATTTTCGGGATATCATTCTTTAAGATTTGTATAGGATTGATTGGCTGGATTTTTTCGAGTGTTCCATATTGATCTTTTTTCGATTTCAAGTCTTTATTAAGAAAGACACACCACTCTCCCGATACTTGATGTTTCCCAAGGGGTGCTTTTATGAGATTACCATGTTTACCTGATTCTATATAATCTTGTTTTGGAAAGACTTCATTATTAAAGGCAAATACACCAGCGAGTGCTCTGGCTATTTTGTTTGGATATAATTTGTCAAAGAATATCCAAATGTGATATCCTTTTTGCCCTGAGAATTCTGTTAAATAAGGTATTTGTAACCGGCGAACATGATTTTGAACTTCTCGAACAATCCCTTCTTCCAATGTATCAATGTCAATACAGAGCCATTTGGTAGTACTTTGTTGCGAACCATAAAGCCCTATTGTTTTTTCACCTTTAAGGTGAGACAATATTATTTGATCTGTTAATTTTTCTTTTCGGAGAATATATCCACCACCATTGTTTTTATATTGCTCAGGGAAACAGTCGTACCGGTGAATAAAACGCATTTTGAATAGGTCTATTATCCTTTCAGTTCTGTTCATTCTCATCTCTCCATTTTTTCGGTCATCTTTCTACCTAAAAAGCGGTTGAAATACAAATGTAGTTTCAGGAATTGAAGTTATTTGGAGAAGTTAATTTATTTAGCAGATTTTCAGTTGAACTGTTAATATCAATAAAGTCTCTATAATATGTCAGGAAATAACATGAGTTTTCTTTACAAATATTGTTTGGAAGAATTGATTCTTGTTTATCAAGAAAATAATCTATTATTTTTTGGTGCATGTCAATATCAGTTGGATTAATTAATGTCGAAATTAAATATTCTGTATAACGGTATAATTCGATATTTCTAATTGTCCCTGCAAGATTATGAATAATAATTTCAAATTTACTATTGCAAGGATTTATAGCATCTATCAAGGCAGCATAATATCCTGAAAGTCCATCACTTTTGTATCCGGTGTCAAGTAGCCATATTGCTTCAGCTAATGATCTTTTGGGGGATAATATTCTGGGTGGCTGGATTCCCTCCGCAAAAACCAGTTGAACAAAGGCTGATATCTCATCATTAAATTTAGAGCTTGAAATTACTCTCATTTTTTTTGCTAGGAATTTTTCCTTTGTACTTTCAATTCTATTAGAGATGTCTTCGTTTTTTTGAGAATTCTTAATCTCATTTAGAATTATCTCTATTACATTTGTTTTAATCGAATTCTTCATACTCAAAATCCTTTTCGTCAAAATTACCTCTAAGACTAAAGATATTCATATTTTCTAAGCCATCATCAAACGTACCATGACCCGCGAGAACCTTCTTAATCTCATCCACCGTCTTATAGTAATTTTTATGTGAATGTTCAATTATTAGTTCGCGTGATCCGGGAGTTGGAAGTGGCATTTGATCTTTTGTAGTCATTTTGACAATATCAGTACCAATTCTAGCAATAGCGTCGCCTATTTCAAAAGTCGCCAACTTTTCAGGATGAACTAATCCCTGAAGGTCTTTACAAAGATATTTAGCATCATTCATATCTACGTTGAATATTATAGTAGAGCCAACTGTAAGAATACCATCACGAGCACTCTGATCAAATTGTCTTAAATATTGGTGTGCCATGGTAAGACTGACACCGAATTTACGAGCTTCCGCAATTATATCTTCAATTGATGAAGTTAAAAATAGGTGAGCTTCATCACAGAAAATATGGAATTGTTTCCTTTTTTCAATAGGGATATCACTCCTACTCAGAGCGGTATTATGAAATAATGAAAGAGCAAAACTACCTATAAGCTTTCTACTTTCTGCTCCAACACCAGATAGATCCATAAGAAGAATTTTACTATTATCCATAATATCTCGATAATTTATCCGATTTTCTGGCTGAGACAACATCAACGAAACATTACCTGAAACCAATAACTTACTGAGTTTATGTTTT
>JAYEHE010000374.1:0-9145 GCA_034659415.1 Candidatus Zixiibacteriota bacterium
AATATTTACCATTCAAAAAAAGAATATACTTTTTCATAACAGATTTTTTTTCATCGCATACGATGCCGCTCCTAAAAGAGCGGTTTTATCATCTAAAATCAAACTAACCGGTATATTTTTGAGAAGCGTCTCCATCTTTCCATTTTTAACAAAACGCTTCATGAATCTTTTCTTATCGATAGCCATCATTATCTGTTTCGCAATTAATCCACCAATATATATACCACCCAGAGTCATTCCTTTTAGAGCAAGATTTGATGTTTCCGAGGCTAAACAATCAGAAAAAATATCTATTGTCTCAATAGCCAAGTCATCGTTCCCAGCTAAAGCATATTCAATTATTTTTTGAGGTTTTTCATTTGCTTTAGAATACCAGTCGGGTATTTCTAATTTTTTATTGTAAAGTAAGAATTCAAAAATATTTTCTATCCCTTGAAAACTTAAAATATCTTCAACCTCCACATGCCCATTTTCAGCATACAAATATTCCCACAGATCGCTTTCAAGTTGATTGCCAGGAGCAAAATCAACATGCCCGCCTTCAGAAGCATACGGATAGTAATTATCTTCATCCCGATAAATCAATGATTGACCCAAACCATCACCAGACGCAATCAAACCGATATGTCCATCTTTTGAATCCACGCCTTCGTTAAGTGAAATAATTTTATTCGGTTTTAATTCAAACAAACCATGTGCAGTCGCAACCAGATCATTAAGCAATTTAACCCAACCGATAGAAAATTCATCTTCCAATTCAGCGGCTTTTATTTGCCATGGTAAATTAGTAGTTTGCACTTCATTATTTATAACCGGTCCAGCAATTCCAAAGCAGGCACATTTTACGGGCTTGTTAATTTTCTTAAGATATAATTTTAAAATTTTGGTAAAACCTGAGAATTCATTTGTTATATAGTTCATTGGGGTTATTAGTCTCAGCTCACCATTTGTGTTCTGAACAACTACCAGATAAACAGTAGTTGCTGTAATCTGACCGGCAATAATCATAGGTTAACTCATTTATTTCATAAAAGATTTTTTACTGTCTTTACAATCGCATTTGCATCTAAACCTAACAGTCTATATAAATCATCGGCATTACCCGAAGGTGCATAATCTCTTATACCCATCTTAAACAATTTGGTTTTTAACCCTTTATCAAAAAGCTTGGAACCAATCCAATTACCCAAGCCGGTTTTGATATTATGATCTTCGACTGTAATAAGATATTTCTCCGATGCCAAATATTCTAAATCATCATCATTAATATCCGTCCAATCCGAAATTGAAGCCAATTTTACTTGAATACCAGCATTAGATAGAATTTTCCAAGCCTCAAAAGCATTTGCCATCATATTTCCAGCCGAGGCAATGACAACATCTTTTCCATCACGAATTTTATCTATCTGACCATACTTGTATTCATAGTCATCACCAAAAAACGGTTTGTTGTTTTCATTTGGAATTGTCAACATTTTTGAACGCCCCATAACAACCGCAAAATTACCCGGGTTTGATAAAACATAACGCACAATTCTATCGGTCTGGTTAGGGTCTGCGGGAGTTATAATTTTCCATCCAAAAGTTGAATTAAGCAAACCAAAATAATCAATACATTGATGGGTTTTGCCATCTTCGCCGACATTGATTCCGCAATGCGTATTAAAAATTTTCATATTGGCATGATTGATATCGTTCAGTCTGGCTTGGTTGTATGTTTCCGTAATTCCAAAAACACCAAAATCCGCCCAGATTGAAATTGCTTTTTCAGCCGACAAAGCCCCAGCGGCTGTGGCTGTACTGTGTTCAGATATTCCGAATTGGAAAAAATTGTCCGGATATTTTTTTTCTATCCCACTTGTTTTAACCGATGCCGCCAGATCACAATCAAAAACCGAGACAATAAAACTATCGTTATTGATATTAGCATCGGCAAAAGAAACCAATGCATTTCCAAAAGCAGAACGGCAATCAGTTTTTTCATCAACCGGATAAGTAATTGTCTTTCCCAAATCAACTTCAGGGTAAGTCAGATTTTCAATATTATAATCAGGAGCAACGAATTTTTTCCGTTTATCTTTATAACTTTCATAATTATTTTCGATATTCAATTCTTTTAAGGCGACCTCGAGCTGATCCTCTTTTAAGGGTGCACCATGATAGGCTTCTTTGTTCTCCATAGATGAAACGCCTTTACCCATCACAGTCGAAGCCAATATCATAACAGGTTTATCGATTTCATGAATTGCCCGATGAAGAGCGTCATAAATCTGGTTCAAATTATGTCCGTCAATTCCCAAAACTTCCCAACCATCTGCTTTCCATTCAGCAGAAATATTCTGAGGCATAACATTTGAAATATCTCCCGATATCTGAAGCTGGTTATAATCAATAATAGTTGTTAGATTTTTTAAATTGTATTTAACTGCTATTCTTCGGGACTCGCTTATTTGCCCTTTTTGCTGTTCCCCGTCCCCCATCAAAACATAAGTATGGAAATTCTTTTTTGATTGTTTTGCATAAATTGCTTTGCCGACTCCAACTGCCAAACCTTGACCCAAATTCCCTGTGTCCCATTCAATACCAGGCACCGATCGTTCCACATGACCCTCAAAAGGAGAACCTGCTTTTCTAAAACCAGCGATACAATCATCAATATTAAAAAAACCGGAACGTGCCAAAGCAGAATAAGCTCCGGGAGAAGTGTGGCCATGGGAAATAATTATCCGGTCGCGATCATCCCTTTTCGGTTGCTTAGGGTCAACATTTGCAAAATTATAAAGAGTTGCATAGATATCAATAGATGACATCGATCCTCCCGGATGACCGGAAGCCGCCAGAGTTGTCATTTTTAAAATATCACCGCGACAATTATTAGCTATTAGTTGCAGTTTTTTATACCATTCAGAACTCAACGATGATGTTTCAAATCCACGCCAACTATCAAACATACATAAAATCCTTTTTATTATAATGCCTTAACTTTTTCAACCAATGCAATTCGATTTTCACTTTTGTAAAAAGCAGTTCCCATAACAACAATATCCGCACCTGCACGCACAACTTCATTAATGTTAGTATCATCAATGCCGCCATCCACAGATATTTCTGTATTAAAACCGTTATCATCGATATATTTCTTTGCCGCTTCAACTTTTGGAAGTACCGATGTTATAAATTTTTGACCGCCAAAACCGGGATATACTGACATTACAAGTAACAGATCAAAATATTTTAAATATGGAAGAACCGTATCAATCGACGTATCCGGGTTTAATGAAATTCCGGCTTTTAAACCCATCGCTTTTATCTGTTCAGCATCTTTAATTGGATCTTTGTGAATCTCAATATGAAAAGTGATACAATCGGCACCTGCTTTTTGGAAAGCATCAAAATATTTTTCCGGTTCACTAAGCATCAGGTGAACATCTAAAAAAGTAGAACTTAACCCTTTGATTGTCTTAACAATCCCCGGACCAAACGATATATTGGGAACAAAATGACCATCCATAATATCCAGATGAAACCAGTCAATCTGGCAATTATCTGAATCTTTAATTTCATCACCCAAATTCGCAAAATCGGCAGCTAAAACCGACGGAGCAATTTTTGCCATATATAATTACCCTCTATTATTAGTCTTATAACGATTAAACTATAACCCGAAATCAATCGGCTGGCAACTTGATTGTACATAATTTTTTAAAATTTTATAAAAATGCTACATTTAAAGCATTTATCAATTATATTAAACAATGCGTCAACCAGTACAAGTTGCAATTTATTGTGTGAAAATTAGATTAGCAGAATTAAATGAGTAATTCAAAAGCTTATGAAATAAACTCATCTAAGTTTAGTCATTTTTCAAAACAATTAATTGAATCTCCCTTTAACGTTATTCCTATTCATTTGTTGAATAGAAAACTCTGTCGAGCATTTGCAATTAATTATATTTCTAACTTTCAAACTTTAATTATCCAGCCTAACCAATTAAAATCTGAGCCAATAGCTGTTGGAAAAAATATTAATGAAATCACTGAATTATTATCAATAGTAGAGGGTTGGGAATGTGTCAATGTCGATAAAGAAATTTCCAACGAATTAAGTCATTTATTAAGTTCAAAAATTAATAAGAAAATAAAAATTTACAAAGATTTATATTACACTTTAAAAAAAATACCCAATGCCCAGAAAAATAAATCAGTGCGTTTATTAGATATTAATGATTTAGAAATACTATCAAAGGCAAAACCTGAATTGCAGGGAGCAGGTTTTAAATCTTGCTCTGAATTATTGACCGAAGGTGTTGTTGCCGGTGCAATTATTGATAATAATCTGATCGCTATTGCTCACACTTCTGCCTTTTCTGAAAAATACGCCGATGTCGGTGTTTATACTTTGCCGGATTTCCGGGGACATGGCTTTGCAAAAATTTCAGCCACATTAGTCTGCGACAAACTTCTAAAGCAAAACCTTACTCCGGTATGGAGTTGTGGCGAAGATAATTCCCCGTCGATAAAAATAGCTAAAAATTTAGGCTTTGAATATTTCAATAATATGGCTTATCTGATTCCTGAATAATTTCAGATAATAAAAGTAATATTATCAGTAACATAATAAATATATTTCCGTATAATATAATGGAGATAAAAATATGATGACATTTATTCTTTGGATATTTCTGCTGGTAATTTGCTGGCCATTAGCTTTATTTGCGTTAATACTTTATCCATTTGTCTGGTTGATTCTTCTCCCTTTTCGGATTATTGGAATAACTATTGATGGCGTACTGGAACTATTGAAAGCTATAATTTTACTGCCTTCGAGAATATTGGGAAACAAATCTAAAACCTGATTAAATTTTCACTTCCCTAACACTATCTTTGCATTTCTTTGTAAATTATCTAATTTGGGTCTGACCAGTGGTGTCCCAGCGGTAAGTTTTAAAAAATCTTCTCTGGACTGTAATTTTAATATTGTCTTGGCGTTCAAAAACTCCCCCACGCCTTTATCTGACATAAAATCTTTATGGGTGGTTTCAATCGCTCTTCCATTGTGGGGACAAACTTCCTGACATATATCACAGCCAAAAATCAACTTCCCCATTTTTGGTGTTAGTTCTTCGGGGATATCCGAGGGTTTTTCAATCGTAAGATATGAAATACATTTGGTCGCATCCAGTATGCCGTCTTCTATAATAGCCGAAGTCGGACAAGCATCAATACACTTGGTACACGTGCCACATCGCCCATGGTTAACATTAACTTCATCATCAATTGTTATCTCAAGCGAAGAAATAATTTCTGCAAGAAAAATCCATGACCCAAACTGCTTATTAATAAGCATCCCGTTTTTACCAATGAAGCCCAAACCAGCTTTGGCGGCATACGATCTTTCAACAAAAGGACCATAATCAACAAACCATCTGAAATAGCGCCGACTCTTTTCTCGTAATTTTTTATCATTAACATCCAAACCTGGTTCAATAGCTAACATCATTTTAAATATCAGATTTTCTATTTTCTTTTTTATGATTTTGTGATAATCTTTCCCGCGCGCATAACGGGAAACTCTTCCATAATCTTTAGGGATTTCATCAGCATTAGGTTGATAATAATTTAACCCCAGCATAATAACAGATTTAGCATTTTCGATAAGCAATGATGGATTAGTACGCCTTTCAACATTTCGATTTAACCATTCCATCTCACCATGGTAATTTTTTGCAAGCCATTTTTGATAGTTTTCTTTAGCTTCGGGGATGATTTCAGGGGTAGTTATCCCACATAAATCAAAACCTGACGAGAAAGCTAACTCTTTGATTCTCTTGCTTTCAAATTTTATCATATCTATACAATTCTTCTCCAATTTATATTTGAAATATAATTTCAAATAGTTATTAGGGAAAGTATGTATTCATTTTATTTTTTACTCGGTATTTTCCATTATCTTCTTACTAATCATAGCAAAAATCACTATCCAACAACAATTTATTGCATTATTAAGCTTTTTGCAATTGACAAAATAATCTCTTTTGATTAGCTTCCACAAAAAGTTAATTAAATTGTGGACGTTTTAAATGATTGTAAGTTATAATCGAGTATGTGAAAAAATTCTCAAAATTGCCATTTACCAATTCACCTCCATTATCAACCGAATAAATACAAGACAAAAAAAGAATGATTTAAATAAATATAAGATTGAAAGGAGCAAACATGGCTGCAGGTTCTTATCTTTTAGTCAGATTTGAAAACCGGCAGAAGCTATTAGAAGCTATCGACCTGTTAAAAGAGTTTAATCAAATAAAAAACTGGAATGCGGTTGATGGTTTTTTCTCGCTCGTCTTAAAAATCAATGACGATGTAAAACCTGTTATTGATGCCTTAACAAAATTTGATAGCTCTTTTAATTACTCACAATGTGATTTGATTAAAGATGGAAACAAAAAGATAGAATTATCGCAAGAGTTATCTTCGAGTTTTCTCTTTATCGAAGCTGGTAAGGACTTCAAAGATGCTATTACTGACTCATTAGAGAAAATGGATTCGATTGCATATACGGATAAAACAGAAGGGTCTTATGACATAGTGGCAATTGTTAATGGTGAAAATTTCGATCAAATTGATCGTGTCATAGAAGAAAAAATTAAACCCCTTGATGGTATCCTCCGCTTCAAGCAGGATAGAATCATCGCTTTGGATAAAATGTAGGAGTTGCTAAATGGCTACTAACACTGAAGAACAATTCAAATCTTTTAATGTTGATCTCTGGAAATATGACGATCAAGCCGGAGCTTTGATTCCTCTTTTGCAATCGGCTCAGGACACCTATGGATATGTTTCTGAAAAAGCAATCGACCACATCAGTCATGTTACCGGTATTCCGGCGGCGGATATTTATGGTGTAGTTACTTTTTATGCTCAATTCAGAACTAAGCCGCTTGGTAAATATATTATTAAAGTCTGTAATGGAACTGCCTGTCATGTCAATGGCGTCAAACAAATATCTGATACTCTCTCGGATGAATTAAATATTGATTACGAAGAAACATCCGATGACAACAATTTTTCGATGCTTTCAGTTGCCTGTGTTGGATGCTGTTCATTAGCACCAGTTGTTGTAATCAATGATGAAACTTTTGGCCGTTTAACCCCTGCTAAATTGCGTAAAGTTATACGAGGTTATAAACAACGGGCAAAAAAAGAACAAGCTCAGGACTGAGGTAAGATAAATGAAAACTATTAAAGTAGGTTTAGGAACTTGCGGGATATCTGCCGGCGGTATTAAAGTTTTCAAAGCCTTTCAGGATGAACTAAAAGAACGTCCTGATGCTTTTATATTGAAAGAAACCGGTTGTATTGGCATGTGTTACCGAGAAGTATTGGTAGAAATAACCAACGGCTCCGGTACCGGTCATTTTTATGGTGACGTAACACCTGACAAGGTCAATGATATCATTGAAAAAGATGTAATCGGTAATGAGGTTATTGAAGATTGGCTGGTTGCCAATGAAAAAGATAAGGGCTTTTTTGAAAATCAGGAAAGAATTGTCCTCAGAAACTGCGGATTAATAGACCCTGGTTCTATCGATGAATATATCGCTCAAAAAGGTTATGAAGCTATAAAAAAAGCAGTAACCAAAATGACCCCGGAACAGATTATTGAAGAAGTTGAAAAATCCGGACTGAGAGGTCGCGGAGGCGGCGGATTCCCAACCGGCTTGAAATGGAAATTCACTCGCGGTGCAAAAGGCGATAAAAAATATATTATCTGCAATGCTGACGAAGGTGATCCCGGAGCTTTTATGGATCGTTCTATTTTAGAAGGTGACCCAAATGCCGTTTTAGAAGGAATGATTATTGCCGGCTATGCTATCGGTGCCGATGAAGCTTATGTTTATGTTCGGGCTGAATATCCCAAAGCAATCGCCCGTCTTCGTCTGGCTATAGCTCAGGCAAAGAAAAAAGGATTTTTAGGTCAAAATATTTTTGGTTCTGATTTTAGCTTTAATGTCAAAATCAAAGAAGGTGCCGGTGCTTTTGTTTGCGGTGAAGAAACAGCTTTGATTCATTCCATTGAAGGTAAGCGTGGCATGCCCCGATTCCGCCCTCCTTTCCCAGCTCAAAGCGGACTATGGGGAAAACCTACTAATATTAACAATGTTGAAACTTTTGCTAATGTCCCTTGGATAATTCAAAACGGTGGTGATGCCTACGCTAAACATGGAACCGATGACAGTAAAGGGACCAAAGTCTTTGCAATGGCTGGAAAAATCAAACGCTCCGGTCTGGTTGAAGTCCCTATGGGGATATCTATCAATGAAATTATTTTTGATATCTGCGATGGTATCATTGATAACAATAATTTTAAAGCAGTCCAAATGGGTGGACCATCGGGCGGATGCATCCCTGCTGAAATGTGTGATATCAAAATTGACTACCAGCAAATAAATAAAACCGGTGCCATTATGGGTTCAGGTGGAATGGTAGTTATGGATGATACCACATGCATGGTCGATGTTGCCAAATTCTTCCTTGCTTTCACTCAGGAAGAATCTTGCGGAAAATGCACTTTCTGCCGGATAGGCACCAAACGAATGCTGGAAATTCTAGAAAAAATTACTGAAGGTAACGGAACAATGGAAGATTTGGACAATCTGGATGAGTTAAGCCACCAGATTTGTGATACATCTCTTTGTGGTCTTGGACAAACAGCTCCAAACCCTGTCTTGACTACCTTAAAATATTTTCGACATGAATATGAAGCCCACATCAAAGAAAAGAAATGTCCGGCGCATGTTTGTGAACCCTTGTTGACTTTTACTATCAATGATAATTGTACCGGATGTGTCGTTTGTGCCAAAGCCTGCCCGACCGATGCTATAACCGGCGAAAGAAAGGAAAAGCATTTTATACATCAAGATAAATGTATTAAGTGTGGTAAATGTTTCACGGTCTGTCGCTTCGATGCGATAGTGAAGGATTGAGGTGAACCATGATTAAAATTACAATTAACGGAAAAGAAATTACGACATCACCGGATAAAACTATTTTAGAGGTTTGCCGTGAACAAGATATCGATAACAATATCCCTACTCTCTGCTACGATGAAAATCTTCCTCCTTTCGGTTCATGCTTCTTGTGTG
>JAYEHE010000375.1:0-2053 GCA_034659415.1 Candidatus Zixiibacteriota bacterium
AGATTTTTCCGGTTTCGCATATAATATTTCCACTAATGGAAATTTGAACAGATCAGTAAATATATTCGCATATCAATATACACATAAAGGAAAAATCGAAGGCTCACTTAGAACTTTTTCCAATAAATGTTATTTGTATAACCATATAGGCAACTCCGTTTTACTTTTCAATAATGAAACCACAATCGGGAAAGGTGCTGTTATTGAACGAGATGCAACTATTTCTGGCCGGGTTTTAGAATTTGAAGGTGAAATTGGAGAAGATCTTATTTTTAACGGCGAAGTTATAACAATATCAGGTGAAATTGGCGGCGATGTTGAAATCAATGCTAAAGAAATTAATATTATTGCTCCAACAATTATTCATGGTAATCTGAAATATACTTCGTCCAACGAAGCAAACATTGATTTAGAATCAGGAGTTATTGTCGATGGCAATACCGAATGGCTACTCCCTGATAATATTGACAAAAAAGAATCTGACAAACTCTTTAAAGATATCGTTATAAGTTTCTCAGAAATGCTGGCGGCATTTATTTTAGGCATTATTCTTATTGCGTTTTTCCCAAAATACATTGAGTCATCATTTATGCAATTAAAAAATAGGATAGGCGTATCATTTGCAAGCGGCATTCTAACTCTACTCGTTTTTATGTTAAGCACTCTTATTTTATTGGTGTCAATATTTGGTTTATTCTTTGGTTTGATTATGTCTTCGGGAGATACCGCTATAATAGGTGCTTTTCTATTGGTTGCATCTATTCTCTTATTGCCGGCTTCCAGTTTTATCTCAATCTCCAGTGGAATAATATTTTATTGTGGAACAATCATCATAGCTATGTTTGTGGGCAATTCAATACTTAGAAAAAAACAGAACAATGAAAAATTATTTAATAAAACAGAATTACTACTTGGGTTATTTCTTTTTACACTTATTTGCTTTATTCCAATTTTAGGCGGATTAGTATTTCTTATAGCTGGTTTAACCGGAACCGGAGCAATTGTTCTTGGCGTTAAAAAATGTAAAGCTATTATTGAAAATAATAAACCTTCAGATGAATCTCCAAAAATAGATTAGAAACCCGACACCTTGCCCTGCTTCCTCGGGTCAGAAGAAGCAGTCATTAAGCCATTATCATAAGTAATAATTTGCAAATCACCGTATTTTGATCGTTCTTTAATATCATATCCACGACTGATTAAATTTTGTTTTGTTATAATATCAAAAGAGTTCTCTTCCAAATAAAGAATATCCGGCATCCATTGATGATGAAAACGAGGTAAATTTACAGTCTCATCGGCATTATGTTTAAACCTGGTATGATTAATAATTGCTTGAGCCACAATAGTAATTATTTTTGAACCACCCGGGGAACCAAGTATCATATAAGGGTTATTATCTTTAAACACCAAAGTAGGTGACATCGAAGATAGCATTCTTTTACCGGGTTCAATTTTATTAGCTTCACCGCCAATTAAACCGTAAAGATTAGGACTTCCCGGTTTAATAGAAAAATCATCCATTTCATTATTCATCAAAAAACCAGCACTATCAATAACTAATCCACTGCCATATGATGCATTTATTGTGTATGTCAAAGCTATCATATTGCCTTTATTGTCAGCAACGGAAAAATGAGTTGTTTGGTCAGACTCTTTATTCCCCGGTGTTCCCGGTACAACCCGCTCCACAGGAGTTACCCTTATAGTATCCATATTGCCTCTACGAATCGAAAGATAAGATTCATCCAGCAAGCCTTCAGAAATATTATAAAAATCAGGATCTCCTAAATGAACCGAGCGATCAGCAAATGCTCTTTTTGATGCTTCACAAAACAGATGGATATATTCCGGAGAATTATAAAAATATTTTGAAAAATCAAACGGTTCCAATAATTTTAAAATTTGACCAACAACATAACCACCAGAACTGGGAGGAGCCATACTGTATATCTCAAGTGAATCAAATTTGAATTTAATAGGTTCTCGCCATTTAATATCGTATTGTTGCAAATCTTCTAAAGATATTAACCCGTTGTTTGCATTCATCGTT
>JAYEHE010000376.1:0-9099 GCA_034659415.1 Candidatus Zixiibacteriota bacterium
TCGAAATAGCAAATAAGAACACAAATTGTTTCTCTTAATAGTATCTACTGACCATACAGTAAGATAAAAAAGTTCCATTAATACGGAGTTAGTGGAGTTTTTGAAAAGAACCTGTTTTATAACAATAGAATAAAGTAACCTATTTAAAGAATAGATTACACTGCCCCTAAGCTACTCTTATCTATTTGATTTGTCAAGGAATATTGGTGATAAAAGTACATATCTATGAGATCAGCTTTTCATTCTCTTTGCTGCCCGCGTTTGTTTATGTCTTACATAAATATTTAATAACTTTTCTGATAATTTTTTTGACAAAGCTTGTATGTTTGAATCATTCTTATCAGATGAAGTTACTGAAGCATTTTTCAGATTGATCATTTCATTTTTTGGTCCATATAAATTTGTAAAAATATCCAATACTTGTTTACGAATAACACCTCTAAATGGAACATTTGAGATCATTCCATACATTGCAGCATCACCCTGAGTGCTTAATTCAGGGTGTTGTTTTACAATTTTGACAGCTTCCTCTAAATCAGACAAATAATCATCCACCACTTCAGCGTGTTTCGGGACAACCATTGCATGCAAGGCTTCCGGTTTTTGTAGGCGGTCAATGTGCCACCCCCGCTTTTCCATTTCATCACCAACGGCATAAATATTTATTTCCGGCGATAAGGATTGATAGGAGATTAAACTGGCTTTTGGGTTTCCAATAATGTGAAGTCCTTCAATTGCATTAATTCCATTTATCAATTTTCGCGTCGTTTCCATAATGGTATTTGTGATTTTTAGATACCCTTTTTCACCAATGATTTGAAGGGCTGCCCACGCAGCAGCATAGGGTCCTCCGGGGCGGGTTCCCAGCAGCGCTGGAGAAGCAAAAATTCCACCCGGCCAATTTTCATAAACAAAAAATTGATATTTTAAAATATCTTTTGACCTGTATGTAATAGTTGATGCGCCTTTTGCGGCAAATCCATATTTATGAGTATCAGCGGAAACGGAAGTTACTCCAGGGACCCGATAATCCCAGGGTGTTAATTTAGTCCCCAGTTTTTCGATAAAGGGTAAAATATAACCCCCCACGCAGGCATCAACATGGAGTGGTATAACACGAGCTGATGCTATTTTTCCAAGTGCTTCGATAGGATCGATGATACCGTGTGGATATTCAGGGGCGGAACCCAATATCATTATTGTATTTTTAGTGACCATCTTCTTTACTGCCTGGACATCGACTCTATAGTCTTTATCTAAGGGAGCCCGGAGAATTTCTACACCAAAATATTCTCCACCTTTTTCCCAGGCAACATGAGCTGTTTCTGGAATGATCATTTGCGGCTTCTTGATTCTTTTTTTTGCTTTTCCATAGTCACGGTAAGTTTTTACGGCGAGAAGACAGCTCTCTGTTCCACCTGAAGTTACTACGCCGCATACATTTTCATCGCCATTCAGTAAATCAGCAGTGATCCGGATAATATCGGATTCAAGTTGTTTTAGGCTTTTAAATGCCATCGGGTTAAGCCCGTTAGCCGAGAAGTACATATTATAGGCATCCTGTAATAGAGACGTATGATCCTCTCCCAGGTAATATACGAGGCTCCAGGTTCGCCCTTCCTTATATGCAGGGTCCTGACTGCCGTATTCTTTCAGTGCGGATATAATATCATCTTTTGACCGTCCGTTTTTTGGAAGTTTATTATTCATTGTATTTCTCAGGGTATTAATTTGAAAAGATAAGCCAAGCTAATTCCAAGATAGTTTCCAATGGCATAACCAATGATCCCAGTTGTTAATCCTGACAGAATAATGGTTTTATTTTTTAAAGCCGCTGCAACAACCGGCACAAAAGGAGGTGAACAAATTGCAGAAGCGGAAGTTATCAAGAAAGTATCCGTATCAACGCGAAAGAGTTTGCAGAGAATTGCATGAACAATTAAAGATCCTACGATGGATATAGCAACAAAACCCATTATCTGCCAGTTTATATGTGTTATCTGGCCAATATCCGTCATAGAAGCAACAACAATACAAAAAATATATATGATATACATCCCTGTTTGAAAAGTGTTTTTAATATTTCTTATCTTCGGGATGAAGGAAAACAGTATCCCAAAAGAGGTAATTACCAGAATTGTTACGGCTGCGGAAAAATGCCTGGGAACCAGTCCTCCCAACAAAACAGAAACACCTACAATTACAATAGACAAAAGTACTGCCCCTCCATTAGGAAGTAATACATCTCTTTTGAAAATTTTTTTGTAAGCATCAATATCTTCTACTTCCTCGGAATCCGGTTTTAATACACCAATCTTTTTTCGCAGTGTGCGTTGATATGGCAGCAAAAAGCGGTTAAAAATTGCCTGTGCACCGGAAATAAAAAACATTATATATAGAAAACTTATGACCGTATCGTAAGTATGGAAAAGGATATATGTTGAGCTGTCAATATTTAATGCAGTCTTTATGGCTGCTAAATTGGGTGTTCCCCCTGTATACAGACCGATTGCCATTCCGGATAATTGCCAGGCATCCTGACGTTGTTCTTTGAAATAAAAATATAATAAAAATGATATCGCTACAATAGAAGCCGTAGCGAGTACCATTGATAAAATCGCTTTACCGGCAATTTGGAACCATTTCCGGACATTCATTGAAAATAACAATAAGGGAAGCGATAATGCCACTGTTACTTCTGATAGAGACATTTGAACCGATGCAAAAGATTCTGGTAAAATACCGGTATTCCCGAGAATGATTCCAGTAAGATAGCTTAATAGCACCGGGCTTATTTTATTTATTGCCGGATAACGAAAACATAGATAAAGTATTAAAGCGGGTAACACCAGATATAAAATAACCAGGCTGATCGTCATTTCTATTCCTATTTTTTGTTGTTTGATTATACACTTTATTTTGATTAAAACAACAAAGTGTTTTTCATCAGAAATTTTCAAACTCATATTCAGCTATTTTTTGACAGGATTGACCCCGCCATGCGCGGGGCAGGCATGGATTAACATGATAGTTTTTCCTGTTTGTACGTCGCACGCAGACAGAATTTCCAGTGCTTAATTACTGCCTGTCAAACTGAAGTTATTATTCACCAGGACACGGAGAGCGCAATAACTGTTTTATTTATTCTTTATGGTCTCTACGGTCCCGAGCACAGTTGTTGATGAAAATTAATTGGTGATAGATGTAAGGTTGTTAGCTCAAATAGAATTCATAATTCAACCAATAATCCCAACTCTTTTCTTCTATGTTATTAATGAAAGAACCTTATAAAGGGATTTGTATAATGTGAATTTATCCAATTTATGTATAATATCAGAAAATAGATGTTATCAGGTGAGGATCTAAATAAAAAATCTAAATATTTTTTATCAAGAGACTTTATTATTTGATATTAGAAGGAAACTATATAATAGTTGGCTGGGTGCCAAGAATATGATGAATTACATATACGTTGCAGCTTGGTCGGTAATCGACGGTATATCTTTACCGAACGGAAGTCAGCATATTGATTTGCTTCGCGTGGATCGCAGCCGATTTGTGCTCACGCGCGAACCCGACTGTTTGCTCTCGAAGATTGATATAGGAACCGCTGTTGGATACCTGATGCTGAAAGGATTGTCTGTCCAAAAAGAAGCAACTGATTTCAGAGCAGCATTAGCGTCCGAAGTAGAACAAATAAAATCCAAACGTCGTAAGAGGATTGGTTTGCATACTGTGTTAGTTTATGAAGCTTCTGGTGAAATTGATGCTTCAGTACAAAACCCTTCTCGTGAGCTCGAAGATTTTATTGTGACATTCGATGCAATCGATAAACAGGAATTGATTAGACGGCATTTTCCTGAAATAGATTCAATGATGTCGGCAGTGGCTCTTGAGAGCAAAACTTCATCTAAATTCGGAAAATTAGCTGAAGGTCTATATTTAACTAATGCAGAAGGAAAGATTATATACAGCATTAAATTTTCTATGTCAGGCGAAGCAAGTGTCTCAACTGGTATGACACCAGTCGGTGCTAAGCGCATCTCGGAGCGATTTAGCCTGCTGCAGCGGGCTAATGAAATGAAACAAGTGCAACGGCTTTTCACACAAATGGCCGATATGGAGAACGATAGGTTGAAAGCTTTTCTTTCGGGCTGGGCGGCACTGGAAATCCTTATCGCCAAGTTATTCAAGATCTACGAAGAAGAATTCCTCTCACCATTAACGAATGCAGGACAACCAACCTTGCGGGAACGCTTTTTACAAAGACTTAAGGGGGTGATGAAGGACAAATATCGGTTGGCAGATAAGTTCCTTGTCGTAACCTCTGTACTCTTTCCGAATGCAAGTGATTCCGAGGCCAAAGAAGATTATGAACAATTTTCGAGACTCAAGAATTTCCGTGATACGATCTTTCATGGAAGCGAGTTTTCTGAGCGTGACTTGCCTGTTCACAATCTTGCCACGCTGATCAGAAAGTACATTTTGGCTAATATCGCGACACTCAACCATACAAATTCAGCCGACCGCTAAAGCGTCGGCTGATTAGGGGTTATGTGCTTGTTACTGATTCGTTTTTATTGAGATTTAAACACTCAGACAGAGAAAGGCTAAATGATTCTTCAGGGCAAATCACTAGAAAAGTTAAGATTGTTAATTAACGAAGAAACCGAATATCGTTCAGGGCCAAATCTGGTTAACTTCTTTAATGATTTGGGATTTAATGATTCATATGGTCAAGGATTTCCTTCAAGATGGGTGTACACAGATGAAAAACTTACTCAAATCAATGGCAAACCAGAATTAGATAAATGTATCAAGAAATTATTCGCACCTGTAAATTTCATTGGTCGATTCACTGAATTGGATAATTTCATCAAAGAATTTAATCAGTTTCTTGCATTCGATAAATGGAAAGTCATCAGAAACGAAGCCGAAATAACATTTGCAAAAGCCGATAAAATAAACTTTGACGATAACTCAGGTAGCATCAAAGAAGATGAGTTTTTAAAAAGAGAGTTTAGCGAAATTTCACTTGAAAAAATCGGACTTGATGCGACTGTTACCGAGACACTAAAACTTAGATTTGAAGAAATCAAAAAATGTTTGACTGTCGAAGCACCACTTTCTGTACTATTTCTTGCAGGCAGCGCTTTGGAAGGTATTTTATTGGGAATAGCTTTAAAACATCCAAAAGAATTTAATCAATCGAAATCGTCACCAAAAGACAAAGAAGGAAAAATTACGCAATTTCAAGATTGGACTTTGAGCAATTATATTGATGTCGCATATGATTTAGGTCTCCTTATGGAAGATGTAAGAAAATTTAGTCATTTATTGAGAGACTTTAGAAACTACATTCACCCATATGCACAAGTTAGTTCTGGATTTAATCCTGATAAACACACTGCTACAATATGCTGGCAAGTTTTAAAGGCAGCAATATATCAATTAACTGAAAACAAAATTTAATCGGTATGATAGCATCGCTTATTCTATTTCAAAATGTTTGCACATAACGAATCAATCAAGCGGATGCTTGCGCAACTCTGATTTCAGGAGATAGTCGGAAAAATAATGATTTTATATGGAAAGCTATGATGAAAAATTTATGTGTTGGGCCAGATATCTTTTTTGGGCTGAAATTTGTCGCAACAGATTAGAGTCATTATTTGACTCCTCGGAGAATTCAGAAGAAATTTCTACTAATGAATTCATAGCTTACTCGTCTCAATGGTACGGCAGCCTTTATGTTGTAATCGAGGGGTGGGAAAAATTAGAATTAAATGATGCAATGATTGATAAACTTTTGATCGAGCATGAGAATCTAATAGAACTACTCAAAAGATACAGAAATGGTGTTTTCCATTTTCAGACCAAATTGCTTGATAACCGTTTTATTGATTTCTGGAAAGCGAAAGATAATTCCTATTTGTGGGCCAGACTACTCCACGAAGAATTTATAAGATACTTTTCTGATTATTTGGCATCTGCTCCAGGTGATTCCGAGCAGAAGAGAGAAATAAAAAATTCCATAAAGGAAGTTATTGGCTGGGTTCCTGAAGGCACATTCAATGATCGCGTTAGAGCTTTAGACGAATTACTTCATGAGGCAGAGGCTCTAATAAATAAAAATGGGGAGGAAACTCCGGAGACCCGTGACTTTCGTAGAAATATTGATTTTGCGAGACAAAAAATCATTGAAGCAAGAAATAATTATGATGTTTATTTAGAGAAAAACTTTAAATCAATACGTGTCGGTGGTTAATCAGCTAACCCGGAGCTTAACATTGACTGACGTGTACCCGCTCTTGCCGCTTCCACGCCAGCAAGCTATCTTGATCGTTATACGGAATAAATAAAAGAAATATTTAGTTATGGAGAACTTGAAAATATCAGACGGTTGGTACCATTTTGGAAAGTTGAACGATATCATAAAATATGAATCTCGCTTTATCATCCAAGAACCATACAAATCTTTTGTGGATTCAATAGTTGTAATGGTTCGCGAACAATTCATGTCGGTTATTACTGCTAGTACAAAGCTTTATCGCGCAAGAATAAACAAATTTAACTTTGAAAAGAGAGAGCATGAAAAAATACCATTTCCATCAGATGAAATGGGTCATCCCCCTCAGCATCTTGCCGTATCCGGAAGAATTAATCCGGAGGGGATCCCATATTTTTATTGTGCAGGAGAATTAGATACAGCAGCGGCAGAACTCAGACCGTGGAAAGGGGCATATCTGACTATAGGTGAAGTCGATATAAAGCGGGACATTGCTATTGCTGATTTAACCTTAGAGTGTAAGGAAGATGAGTGGAGCATGTTTTTTAACGATTTTGCTGAAATGTTTTCAATCCAGTGGCCACCCGAACTTAAATTGAACTATCTGGTCACACAATATTTTTCCGAGCACTTTAAGGCAGTGGGGCTAAGGGGAATAAAATATAAAAGTGAGTTTAATATTGGCGGGAATAACTATGCATTATTTTACAAAAAGGACTATGACATTAATAAAACATACAGTGTAGAGACATCTGAGATAAGCTATTTTTTTTATGAAAATCAAAATGTATAACTGCTTAAGCGGATGCTGCGGCAAGCTCAGCACCGCTTAGATTAAGACGCTAGCTGCTTAAGGTGAGGATGAGCATATCTAAAGAAATACTATCAAGATTATTTCCAGATGCAGAGGAGCATGATCTCGAAGGGCTTTCCGCTGTTTGGGACGAGGTAATTAATCAGATAATTGAGAGGATGATTGAGCTAAGTAAGCCATATATAGATGATTTGCATATTAACCTCCGAGAGGAAATGGTTCTGGAGTTAGCAAAGTTGCAGGTTTTCATAGGGGAGAAGGTTGTTGATGAGCGATTAGCTGGTCGCTCACTTGATCAAATCAGCGAAGACCAAGAGCGGGATCTATGCCTGAACGAAAGAGAAATAGAGAAAATTGAGAATACCGCACATATGTTGTCTGAACATGTTTGGATCAAAAGGTACAACCAACGCTGGAAACCTAAAACAATAGCTGCATTACAAAAAGAAAAAAGGCCAAAGAAGACTGAGTTGTCAGTGAAGAAAGTTGACGATGCCCACTTTATTCCCAAATCATTTATCAGGCGTTACTGGTCAAAGAATGGGAATATATATCGTTATATAAAAACTGAAACAGGTTCCTTTGAAACTTCAATTATATCATATGGGCAGTGGGGCTATTTAAGAGACCTATATAGCGACAAGCTTGAGGCGTACTTTGGATTAGTTGAAGGTGATGCAGTGCGCCCTATTGAGATGCTGCTGAATGTTGAACCACTGAACAGGCCCCAGAAAGAGGCTTTAGTCGGATTTATAGTTATACAGCGTTTGCGTAATCCCATCTTTATGTCATCTTTGAGAGATTATATGCGGCCAATTGTTAAAAATATCGTTGGACAGGAGCAGTCGAACGATCCAAAATACATGAGGTCAATTTATGAGGCTCTATACGAAGATAACGAATTTTATGATCGTGTGGCGCGGCCTGTATTTGAAAACCGCTGGGTCGTTGTAAGATCTGATAACCTTGATTTTGTTCTACCAGACACTTGCAACATTTTTGGGCAACATGAAGACTCGCAATATGTGATTATGCCCATCACCCCAAAAGATTGTCTTATCGTAATGCCATTTAAAGATTCTGTTGCACGCATTACCCCCAATTATGTCACTGTTAGAGATAGTGTTATTAAAGACATATCCAGAGTTCTTGTTTCTTGTGCAGAGAAAGAGTTTCTGTGTGACGAGTCAGCACAAATAGATAGTTCTGACGAAGAAGAACCTGACAAAATCATTCAGCGGATAATTTTGTCTATCTCCAAAATTATCGCTGATGATTAGCGATACCGATAAAACAAGATATCAGCCCATACCACCAGGAATGGTCTTGAATGTTGCTCAAAGATGATAACAAAGGATATTTATGAACACTGACCTGTCATTTATCACAAACGAAGAAAATCAGACCCTTAAAGAGCGGTTTGAAGTCCTTATTAAAGACACCTCATTCTTTGACTGCCTTGTAGGTTACTTCTATTCCAGTGGATTCTATGCCATCTACAAGTCACTGGAAAACACAGAAAAGATAAGAATTCTTATCGGAATCAGCACAAGCAGACTAACTTTCGAATTGCTGGGAAAAGCAAAAAAGCCCAAACAGCAACAAATTGATTTCTCGCATGCCGAAACCAAGCAGGAAGTTGAAAATCTGGTTCAAAAAGAAATGGCCGATTCCGAGGACAATCGGAGCGTTGAAGATGGTGTGCACAAGTTCATCGATTGGATCAGAAGCGGAAAACTGGAAATCAGGGCATATCCTTCCCAAAACATCCACGCCAAGCTTTATATCATTACATTTAAGGAAGGCGACAGAGATACCGGACGAGTTATCACTGGCTCCAGCAATTTCACACAAGCCGGGCTGGTCGACAATCTTGAATTCAACGTGGAACTAAAAAACAGAAGTGACTATGATTTTGCGAAAAACAACTTTGAGGAATTATGGTGTGATGCTGTAGATGTCAGCCAAAAATATGTCCAGACCATTCAGGATAAGA
>JAYEHE010000377.1:0-2047 GCA_034659415.1 Candidatus Zixiibacteriota bacterium
TGAAATTAAAAAAAATATCCAAAAAATTGCCAAGGTAACGCAACAAAACGCCACTGGTGCCGTCCAATCCTCATCAATGGCTAAAACAATAAATGAAAAGTCCGATAATATTCAGAGTATAATTGATGAGTTTAGTGTATAAAAAATATAAAAGATGACTTGAAACTAATATTGCTATTAGTAGTTTTTAAAACAGCGGTTCGCCAAAAGCCGCTGTTTTTTTATTTTCTGAACTTATTTAATCTCTTGATTATTATATCACGGATTTTCTGCAACGCCAAACCCCGATGAGATACCAGATTTTTTTCTTCGACCGTCATTTCTGAAAATCGTTTTTTAGATACAGTATGATAAAATACAGGGTCATATCCAAATCCCTTGTCGCCTATAACATCGTTTGTGATAAGCCCCTCAGCTACGCCCTCGACCGTTTCTGTTTCACCATTCTGCCAGTCAATGGCAATTACTGTGCGGAACCGTGCCGTTCTTTTTTCAGTAGGGACATCTTTTAAGTCAGCTATAAGTTTTTGATAGTTATCGCGGTAACTAACATTTTCTCCTGCAAAGCGGGAAGAATATACTCCTGGTGCACCATCTAAAGCATCAACCTCAAGCCCGGTATCATCGGCAAGTGCTGGCAGGTCACAAAACTCGGCAATGCCGGTTGCTTTGAGCAGAGCGTTTTCTTTTAGGGTCGTTCCGGTTTCTTCGATATCTGGAAACTCAAGGAAATCATCCCGACTAAGGATAGTTATCGGAAGGTCATCAAGCAGATTTTTAATCTCCTTGATTTTATCTACGTTATTTGTCGCCAGTACTATTTGCACAGGTATCACCTGATTTTTTATTGGTTACTTCTAATACTTGCTGATATCAACTCTGGTGATGTTGTCTATTACTTTGCCCAGAAAACGCGAGGCTACTTTTTCAAAACGTTCCGGAACATCGGAAACAAAATAACCTTGCTCACCCACAGCAGACATATCAACTCCCGCTTGAGGATTCAGAAGGTTTGATTCGGTAAGTTTTTCAACCGCTTCTTTGGCGGTTTCTTCGCCTGAGTCAATTAGTTTTACATTCTCTCCCATAACATCCTGAATGATATGTTTAAGTAGTGGGTAATGGGTGCATCCGAGAACGAGAGTGTCAATCTCAACATCGAGCATCGTCTGCAGATAATCACGGGCAATAAGATAGGTTGCTTCTTTGTCGATATATGCTTCTTCTGCCAGAGGTACAAACAGGGGACAGGCGAGAGAGAAAACTTTTAGGTCCGGATTAATCGCATGAATATATTTGGCGTAAGCATTTGAGCCGATAGTTGCATTAGTGCCGATAATACCAATTTTTCCGTTTTTAGTTTTTTGCACTGCTACTTTAGCACCTGGTTCAATAACACCTATCATCTCAATTTGGTATTCTTTTTTTAATTCTTCAAGTGCCACCGATGAAGCGGTATTACATGCACAGATAATAAATTTGACTTTTCGTTCCATTAAAAAAGCAATGTCCTGCCGCGTAAACTCATATATTATTTCTTTGGAACGTCCTCCGTACGGGGTTCTTCCGACATCGCCGAAATAAACTACATTCTCACCGGGAAGATTATTAAATATTTCTCGGGCGACAGTTAGCCCACCGACACCCGAATCAAAAATCCCTATTGGTCCGTTTTGGGTCATTGTTTACCTGCCTTTTTAATTACTTTCATATTTTAATTTAAACCGTTTTATGGCTTTATAAATAGCTTTAGCTATTTTTTTATGATATTTTTTTGATTTGAGTAGTTTTTCTTCTTCCTTGTTGGAAATAAACCCGCTCTCGATTAAAACTGAAGGTGTATAAACTTTATTTAAAACAAAGAAACCTGCTTGGTCAACTCCTCTGGCGGGTATTTTAATATTACGTCTGAATTCCCTGTCAATCATCATCGCCAGATCATGAGATTCTGATTGGAATTCGGTCATAATCATTTCGTTGAGAATAGATAAAATAGGGTCAATCCCTTCGGGGTTGCCTTCTTCGTCTTCGTAATACTGTTCTTTTA
>JAYEHE010000378.1:0-2042 GCA_034659415.1 Candidatus Zixiibacteriota bacterium
ACGCTCTCTCGCTCAGATCTTGGATTGGTTCGACTGCATTGAAACCACAAAGGTACAGACTGCCATGGGCAGCTATCGATGGTCCACCGAATCAGTGGCCAGAGACAGACTGTTCTTGAAGTACTTGGGAGTGGATACCGAATAGTGTACGCTTTAGCCGACTTTCAGGATAAGATATAGCGATTGTTTATGGGAAATGGGCACATATGGCATATCGAGTCTCTTAAGAGGCTATTTTAATTAATTTCTCAAGTTTCGCACCCCAAATAAGGGATAGTAGACAACAAAAAACTTTTAGTTTTACTTCATTATAGTAGTAAAAGGCTCCAATTTATGGTATATGTAATCGTCTGTTTTTAATAGCATATAACATAAAAAGGAGCCTGAAAGAATGAGTACCATAAACTGCGCTAAATTCAAAGGAGAAATTGAAAATTATCTGAGTAACGGCCATAATAATTTTGAATCAAAAATAGACGAAGCCTTCTCGGACTTAAAGCTTAAAACAATTTTATGCCGGGCCAACATCATCAAAAAACAAGGATATCACGCTGCCAATCTACTGTTTATACTGACTATCCTGCCCATATTGAAGGTAAAAACAGTACGTGGTTTCTGTAAAAAACATTGGCAACAGTGGTCAAAAGCCCAAAAGGACACACTTTATCGATTCAAACAAAACACACGTTATCGCTGGCGAACTTTCATGTATAAAATCAACAGCCAAATTCTTAAGTCCATTGAACTGGATACAATTCCATTGAAAGAACGTTATTTTGTAATCGATGATACCATTTTAGCCAAATTAGGCAGAAAGATTGAAAATGTCTCTTTCATCTTCGACCATAACCTGGGCCGGTCTGTATTGGGCTATTGCATTGTGACACTTGGTCTTTTCACTACCCAGGGGTTCTATCCGCTTGATTTTGCATATTGCTTTGGTAAAAAACGGCATCCGAAGAGCCCTGCTGAAAATATCGGCGATCCCAGAAAAAGCAGCGGCAAAAGAAGCTTTGAAGCCAAGCAAAACACAAAACTAGAGCTGGCACTAATGATGATTCAATCGGCGGTTAATGCTGGCATTGCGCCCGGTTACGTCCTTTTTGATAGCTGGTATGCTTGGCCGAAATTCATTAATTCCATCTGCGCAATCAACAAAGGTATACACGTCATTTGCCGGTTGAAAGACAGCAATGTTCAGTACGTATACAAAGGTCGAAAGTATAAATTGTCAGCTCTTTATCAGAAAGTTAAGCACCAACTGAAAAGAAATCAGAAAACCGGCCTGTTCTTAAAACGGGTAACCGTCACTCTGCCGGAATCTACAGATACAGTAGTAATTGTATTTTCCAAGGGCTATCGCGAACCAGAGGTTGATAATCCACCAAAAGGCAAGAAAAAGAAAAAAGAGCCCAAATGGGCCGCCTTTCTCAGTACAGACCTTCAATTGCATGCCGCCACGATTATAAAAAAATATACCAAACGTTGGCCGATCGAAGTATGCTTTAAAGAGAGTAAGCAACTTCTTGAACTCGGAAAAGATCAAAGTAATAATTTTAATGCACAAATAATGGCTACCACGCTCAGTTTTTTAAGATACAACCTCCTAAATTATTTAAATAAAGTCGAAAACCACGGAACTCTGGGCGAATTATTCGAACACATCGCGGATACTTCAGCTGTCACCACATATGCCCATCGCTTGTGGGACTTCTTCCGTGAACTTTTTTTTGTTTCTTTTTCATCAATTTTTGAACTTTTCAAAATAAATGAAGATTTTCAGTCTTATTCAGATGCTATAACCGATGCCCTTACAGCGCTTACGCCATTTCAGGGGTGCGAAACTTGAGTAACATCGTTTTAAAAAATTCATTTGACTCAGATTGGCGGTGAGTTTATACTTCTAAATGTAAATTTAATTATAGGAGGTATCATGAAAGCCACAGCAAAAGATCTGAGGTTTCATTCAAAAGAACTCATTGATTCTGTCAGCAGAGGTGAAGAGGTCGTTATCACTCTCCGTGGAAAGCCTTGCGCCAAGC
>JAYEHE010000379.1:0-2033 GCA_034659415.1 Candidatus Zixiibacteriota bacterium
GGAGAATTAAATAGTATTAAACGCTTTTTTGACATTGAAGATATTATTGATAGTGATGGAAAAGAATATGAAAAAAGAAATTTAAAATATATGAAATTTAATATCGAAGATGTATTATTGGAAAACCCCTTACTTTTTAAAACACCGATTGTAAGGTCAGCTAAGCAGGTTACAATTGGATATCAGCCTGAGACATGGAAAAAATGGCAATAAAAAAACCGGCTCAATTAAGCCGGTTTTTTTGTATTCGAAAACTAAAGATTACATAATAAGAACCAATTTGCCCATTTCAACTTCACCAGTACTTATGTTTTCAACAGTCCAATAATAAAGACCTGAAACGGCTAATTGAGTGTTTCTGGTAATTAAATTCCATTCGGAATGAGTAGATGTAGGATCTGAAGCATCTTTATCATGTTCAATCTCTCTCACAAGGTCACCATCAATAGAGAAAATTCTAATTGTGCAGCGTGGCGGAAGATTTATGAAATTAACAGCTCTGACCCTGTCATCAGCAAGAGTTTCTTGGTCAGCCTTACGGCCCTCAAAACCAACCTTGCGATAATTGCCATCTAAGCGATAAGGGTTAGGGTAAATATAAATTTTCGCATTTGAGGAATCAACTGTTTCAGCAGATAACTGAGGGTAGGCATTCTTTGCCCCAAGAGTAATAGCTGATTCGAGAGGAGGTAGTCCAGAAACAGGTGAGCCGAAGTCAAAGGCAGTAACATTTACCCAGTATTCAACTGTCGGTAAAAGGTTCGGTAATTCTATTTCATATTCGTAATATTTTAAATATCCGTCATCTGTCAGTTCGTCTGGATTAGCTAATTCAGGGTCAGTAGTAGAGGGCGGATCTGCATCGGGGAAACGCTTCTTGATTTTAGTATTAACTCCATAAGTTGAAGCATTAAAATCCTGAGGAACGAAATAGAATGATGAATCCATATATTCAAAAGGACTATGGCTTGGATAATTATACGGGTTGAATTCAAAACCTGTGGTAGAATCATCATACATTTTTTTTAATGTATCAAGTGTTAAAGGTTTTGCATCAAGTACAAAATTATTACCTGCCCATACCCATTTTTGGAAATCTTCAACATCAAAAGAAGTTATCATGCTGTAACTTGCCGCACGTTTATCACGAGACAAATAGACGCGATATCCTTCAAAATCTAAACTATCCTGACCTCTGGTAGAACGTTGCAGAAACCCGTCAGGGTCAGTTTCAGAATGTAAACCGTTGAATCTAATGGTCAGTTTCCCAATCTCTGGGTTAACCCAGAATACCGGTGCTGGTGGTGGTTTTGCACCAGCAAAATCAGGAACTCCGTCACCAGTAGTGTAGGTTGTATCACAAACTGTGAGACTCTCATTACAGCAAACAACATACTCACCAAAATAGTCATCACCGTCAGAATCTACGCCAGGATTATCATAAATCCATGATGCCCATCTGGCATTTTTAGCTAAATCTAAAAAATTTAAACCTGAATAGTAATCTACTGGATAATAATTGTTATCTAAATTTTCTTTAAAGTTACTTTCACTTATATGAAGATTTTCACCGGCAACATATGCAAATGTGATTGGCAATTCTTGCCCTGGATCAATCGTGAATGGACCAAAGGAAAGAAGATAACGTGTATCACTTCCGTCAGATACTCCAAGAGCCCATTTTTCAGGTGTTGGTTGTTCCCATAATGAGTCTTCAGTTGTTATATTTGCTGTAAATATTTGGTCATAATCAAATTCTTGGTTTTTTAAAACATAATATTTACTTCTATCGCCCGGAGGAGAACCAATTTGGCCATTTTCAAAAGTTCTGGGATCTTCTTTCCATGTACCTGTATTTGGTTTTTCACGAGGACCAAAATCATTACCGCCATGACCGCCCATCCACCAGTTAAATGAAACTTCAAGTTTATCCGATGGGGTTCTTACAATACGAGTTGCAGTTATGTGAGGACATTCTTTGCCTGGATTGCAGACAACAATGGTGACTTTGATGAGCCAGGCAAAGAATGTCC